>CAYMGN010000001.1:0-19091 GCA_964389995.1 uncultured Candidatus Peribacteria bacterium
TGTCTCTCGACCTTCTTTTGTTCACGCGCTTTTTCGGCCTCTTCTTCTTCACGCATTTCCTTCACCGCCTGCACAAAAATCTTTGCCGGATCATCAGAGCCCTGAGCCGCAGCCACACCGGCTGCACCAGCCACTCCAGCGGCCGTCGCTCCCAACACTTCATCCTCGACCACTTCAGCTTCCGCATCGATCGCAAAATCTTTCTTTTCAATTTTTTCTGAAAGTTCCAGGCGCAAATTTAATCTAAAAACATCAGGGATCTTGATCTGCTCCAAGTCCTTGATCCGCACCATAAAGCCGCTAAGCTCCCCAAAATAAACCCCGTGTCTCTCATCACTTTCCCCAAAAAGCAGAAAATGAGCACGTTTTAAAACACGATAAATCTTCGGCCCAATCGCTTCTTCTTCCGTCCCCAAAACATACATCAGATCACCATCGATCAATTCTTCAAAAAACTTCAAACGCAAAATCTCCGTCTCTTCCAGCGACATCTTACTGAGCATTTTTTCCGCGCGCTTCACAAACTCATTGTCCTCCGGACGGATGTTTTCACTACCAATAAAAATCTGGGTAGGCATAGACTCCTGACGGCCCTCAGCAGAGCGACGATTAGCCAGATAGTCCCAAACCCTCTCCTTGGCCAGACTATAGAGCCAAACGCAATATATGAGATCCTCAGGGGTGTTTTGTAATTGCCCCAGGGCATCCATAAAAGTCAACCGCGTAATCTCCTGAGCCTTTTGCTCATCAATCACCCGTCTCAAAACATAGCTATATACTTTTTCAAAATTAGCATCAAAAAGCTGTAAAAACTGCTTGTGCTCCCCCCCTTTCATTTGCTGTATGTACTGTCTTTCCACATAGAGATCCATAATCGAGAGCCTTAAAATTGTAATTTAAAAAGGCTTACTTTATGACATATCAAGCCTTGACTAGTCAAGAGTAAGTTTAATAATTATAAAGAAACTTCGGCCCAATCTGGTGTGATCAGGCCGAGAGAATCAACATGTTTCTCAACTTGCCCGAGAATCCCCTCTCTAAAAGCCTTAGAGGGTGGACAGTCAGCATCCATTTGCTCAAGAATCTTCAAGATGCAAAGAATGCTATCCGACTCCTCACTATTCAAAGCGAGAAAAACTTCAAAAATCCTGCGCAACCTATCAATACGATCTCGACCTGTCTTCTGTTTTGACATGACGAACGACTCCTTGTTTGACGTTGTTAAGAAAACTAAAGACCCAACTGATCCAATTCTTTCTCTATCCTTTTCAAGGCAGACTCTACCCGCCATTGAAAGCGATAGAAATTGGGATCATTTAGATCCTGCTCCAAACGACTTAGTTTTGCTAAAAGCCCCTCTTTTCCTTGCGCACGAGCCTTCAGCTCCGCAAGAAAAGTGGCCAACTCCGCAGGCGTACAATGTCGCATGACAAACCTCTACTTGTTGTGGACGTTAAAGAACATCAGGCCCGGAAAACACCCCTTTTTTAAACCTTTCTTACTTCTCTGTCAAGTAATCATAAAGCAAAGCGGCAAAAGCCCCACCAACTAGCGGACCTACAAGATAAGAAAAGGAAAAAGAACTAATCCCCAAAGCCACAGCCGGATTAAGTACTCCATTTGCCGTAGCCGAAGCAAGCAAAATCCCCAAAAAGAGCGAGCCGCCAATAGTCAAACCACTAGCCGCATCTTTGACCTTGCCATAAACCACACTACAAACACCAAAAGTCAAAATAAAAGCCCCATAGAGCTCACCCATCGCAATCTTAAAACCTTCTTCTCCCAAAACATAAGTATAGTCAGTCATCCCCGCAAAATAACGGATACAAACATAAGCCAAAGCAGCACCAAAAACCTGAGAGATCATATATTTCAAGCCCTCCATCGTCTTCATTTTCTTCACCACCATCAAGCCAAAAGTCACCGCCGGATTAAGCTGCGCTCCACTAATCCCGCCAATCGTATAGACAAAAACTCCCAACGTCAAAGCAGCGACAAAAGGAGTAATCACTGGCATCCCCAAAATCAAAGAAAGCCCCACTCCCAAGGTCAAAAAATATGTCCCCGTAAACTCCGCTATATACTTTTTCATTACAATTTGATTAAATAAATAAAAGAAACAACTGCAAAAATATCATATTTAATTGATGAATTACAACTACGACGTCATCGTTATCGGCGCTGGTTCTGCTGGTCTCACTGCGGCTATCGGACTTAGCAAAGGCGGCAAAAAAGTACTCCTGATCGAAAAGTCCCACATGGGCGGCGACTGCACTAATTACGGCTGCATCCCCTCCAAAACGCTGATCCACCTCGCCCACCAATACTTAATCGCCAAAAATCTTGGAGCAAAAGATCAAGAATTATCAAAATTCAAGGCCCAAGTCCTGCCAAAAGTAGAAAAAAAAGTCCAAAATATCCGCCGAGAAGAGTCCCCAGAAAAATTAGAAGAAAACAATCCAAAACTAAAGGTAGTCAAAGGACAAGCCAGCTTCATCGACAAACACACTATCAAAGTAGAAAAGCAAAAATACCGCGCAAAAAAAATCATCATCGCCACCGGCTCAAAAGCCCATCAAATAAAGATCCCCGGCCTCAAAAAAGAATTTCTCCTCACCAATAAAAATCTCTTTTCTTTAAAATCACTTCCGCAAAAATTATTGATCATCGGCGGCGGTGCGATCGCCTGCGAAATCGCTGAAGCCATAGGCCTCCTTGACGTCTCCATCACCCTAGTAATCCGCGGAGAAAGACTCTTAAACCAAACCGAACCGGAGATTTCTCACCTGATAGAAAAAGACTTTCAAAAACTGGGCATCAAAATCCACTACCAATCGCACGTAATCTCCTGCAAAGAAAACACCGCCCATATCCAATCAGGAAAAAAGAAGAAAAAAAACCATCAAGAAGAATTTGATTACATCCTCATGGCCATCGGCCGCGAACCGGAACTGTCAGAACTAAAACTGGAAAAACTAAAAATCAACCACAACAAAAACCGCATCCTCGTCGACAAACATTACCGCACCAACCACAAAAACATCTTTGCTATTGGTGACATTGCCTCCACAACTCGCTTTACCCACAGCGCTGACGACCAAGGTCGCCACCTGGTAAAAAAAATCCTCTTCCCACTAGCCTTTGCCCCAGAAAACGTCATCCCCGCCGTCACTTTTTTGCGAAAAGAAATCGCCCAAGTCGGGCTCACCTTCGCAGAAGCTTCCAACAAATACCACCACCAATCACTCTTAAAAATTTCTCTACCCCTCGAAGCCACCGACCGCGCAAAAACCGACGAGCTCACAAACGGCCTACTAATACTCACCGTCAAAAAAATCAGCGGCAAAATCCTCGGCGCCCAACTCTACAGCCGCAACGCCGGAGAAATGATCAATGTGATCACCAACGCCATTCAACACAAACTCAGCCTCTGGAAAATCGCCAAAACCGTCTACCCCTACCCCACACTAAGCCGCATCTTCAAAAAAGCCGGAGACCAATTACTGAACGAAACCATTACCCATCTCAAAAAAGACCTCTGGTTTTTATTTAAGAAAAATCTCCCAAAAATCCTCACCCTCATTTTCTGGGCCAGCATCATTTACGCCTTCTTTTCCTACAAAATAAACAGCGGTCTCAGCAACCTCGAAATCATCGAAAACATCTTTCAATATGAAGAAAGCAGCTTTTGGGGACCGATCATCTATCTCGCTCTCTATACTTTTAGACCTTTGATTTTCTTTCCAGCCACACCTCTCACCCTCCTCGCCGGTGCTATTTTTGGCCTTTGGCAAGGACTCTTATTTACCATCATCGGTGCCAACCTCTCAGCCAACTTTGCCTACCTCCTAGCAAAAATCCTCGGCAAAGACCTCATCCCTTCTGACGAAATGGGCCTTCTCTCAAAATGGAAAACCCGCCTTCAAGAAAACACTTTTATTTCCGTAGTCACCCTCCGCCTCCTTTACACTCCTTTTGACATCGTCAACTACCTCTCCGGCTTTCTCAATCTCAAGTGGAGCCAATTTGCCCTCGGCACCCTCATCGGTATCCTCCCCGGCAGTCTCTTTTTTATCGGCATCGGCTCCTCCGTCAACAATCTCTCAAATTTCAACACTGAAAAAGTAACAGTTTCTCCCCTCCAATTAACTATTTCTCTCATCTTTTTTGCTCTCAGTATCCTCTACGCCCGCCACTTGCGCAAAAAAAAATCTAGCCGCTCAAAGCACTGGCAAATAGCAAGAAATAAAAACCGGCAATCAACAAAATAGGCAAATACAAAAACCAAACCTGCACCCAAAACTTCTGACAGTGCTTATCACTTTCTATCACTGACACATAAGCGCCATAAATAGAATAAAGCCCAAAAATAAAAGCAATGATATAACTCCCCACTTCCGTAAAAATCAATCCATTTAAGTTTGTCTCCCCCTCCAAAATCGCCGCCCAGTTATAAAGCCTAAACGGCAAAGCCATCGCCCCAAAAATCACCACCGGCATCAAATAAAGCATTTCCGTATAGAGAAAAAGATCATAAGCCTTGCGAAACTTAAATCTCGCCAAAGCAAATCGCGCCCGCACATAAAAGATCAAAGCCCGAAAGAGAACCAGCAAAAAGACCACAACAGAAGCCAAAACAACATAGATCAATCCCATAAGAATAAACTCATCCCCCAAAAGCACAAACATAAAAACCGGAATCGCACAAAGCGGCAAAACAAAAAACAGATAAGCCACCATCCTAAAGCGCCACTGACGCAAAAAATCTCCATATTCCCGAAAAAAGCGCCGCGGATGCACAAATAGCGTCTGCCAAAATTGCCACTGAGTAGGCGTTGTTTTCTGATTTTCCATCTTTAAAAATTAAACAACAGGCAATTATACTAACACAAGACCTCCAAACCAATCAACAAATCTAAAGAAATGATAAAAAAAGATCCGGAACTCCCACTTTCAGCGACCTCAATCAAAACGCTCTCTACCAAGAAATCATCACTAACAGCTGGCAATCCGGATTTATCGACGGCTACCAAGACAATACCTTCAAACCGAACCAAAGCACCACTCGCGCCGAAGGCCTCAAAATGATCCTCGAAGCCTGCACCAGCAACATCGCCCTCCACCAAGGCACTGAGAGCAATTTCGACGACATCACCGGTCAAGAATGGTACGCCAACTACATCAATTTCGCCCTAGAAAAAGACATCATCCAAGGTTATCAATTCGAAGGATTAAAATTATTCAGCCCCCAAACTCCACTCACAAAAGCCGAAGCAATAAAAATCCTTGAATACTCGGTCACGAAAATCTAAGAAAGCAAAGACAACCCAACTCCACCAAGCACCACCGCCCCCACAGCCTTACGCACAGACTCCCGATTATCACGTATATCCGCACGAATAGTTTCCGGCACCAAAGCCTCAGCGGCAAAAACAAAAGGTATCCCCACTATATTCAAGGTAGACGAAACTGTCCGCTCTACCAGAGATTTTTCATTACCCATAAAACTATCTAAAGACTATACCCAATAAATAACACAATCGCCCACACAAAAACAAACAGAGCAGTAAAAATCGGATTATCTTCATTGATTCTCTCATCTTTTTCTATCACTTTCATCCCCAGCCAAGCATTACTAACCACCAAAAAAACATAAAAAAGCGCATTCAAAGGATCCCCATCGATCTCAGCGAGCAAGTAATCCCAAAAAAAGAAAACCTGAAAAAGCAAAACCGCAGCCATCAAACCAATACTCAACCACCGCTGCTGAGGAGTGGGCTTATCCGAAACCACCGCCAAAGACAAAATACAAAAAATCAAAGCCGTCGACTCAAGAAAATAAGTCTCAATCACCAAACCATAAAAATCCAAATCCTGCTGATAGAGCGCCACCAAAAGCAAAGTCCCCACCGGATAAAGCAAAACCGTCAAAGAATCCTTCAGCCTCAAACTGGTATAGAGATTGGTCGAAACCAAATAAATCCCCACCACAACAGTCCCTAAAATAAAAGCAACAACAGTCGGCATCCCCACCTCATAATCCCTCAAGACAAAAAAAGTAGCGAGCGAAGGCAGCAGCCCCAAATAAAACAAACTGATTTTCGAAAAAATTTTTTCAGCGATTTTCAGCATAAGGACATCATTGCATGGATTTTTTATTGAGGCAAACTTCCAAAAAATTTATGCTAAAATGACAAAGAAATTAACAAAAAAACATGAAAAAATCATTCTTAATCATAGCCCTACTAACACTATTTACATTCACAGCTTGTAATGAAAATGCAGTAGAAGAGCCTGAGCCCGCACAGCCAACAACCGACAACTCACCCAACGATGCCCAGGTCAACAATCGCGATACAACAAGGCTAGCGGCGCTCAACAAAGCACAAACAAATCTCTTAAGCGCCTACGTCGATGGCTTACAACTCCCACAACAATCCGGCTGCCTCGACACAGAGTTACTAGGAGAATTAACCAGCTATTTCGAAGAAATCCCCCAAGACCCATCCGAAGAAAACCTCGTTTTCTCATTAGAAGCAGAATGCCCCGGCACTTTCTACTACCTCCACCAACCAACAGAAAACTTCAGCTTCGGCCTCGTAACCTTTATGGAAGGTGAAACCTACGCCAACACCAGCTGCGAAAACGCCATCAAAGGAGAACTTTTAATGGAAGATGCACCTTATTGTTATCTTACTTTAGTTAATTAAAAAGACCATAAAAGAAGATATGAACGAAGAATAAAAAAATTCTCCATCGACGAAAAAAACAAAATACAAGTCCTCGAAAAAAAGGAAGTATTAAGCCTTCTGCCAAAATTTAAACTTCTCACTGAAAACACCACCCCAATCAAAGACCAAACAGCGATCAAGTTTCAAGAATTACTTTTAGAAAATTTTGACTAAAAAAACACTTACAATCAGCCTAATACTAGTCACCCTTTCCGCCTGCACGCAACAATCTCTATCCTGCCAAGACCTCCATAAAAATTTCGATCTCTACGCAGAAAAAAGCCAATTACCCTTCATAGAAAACTCCGAATCACTCTGCCATAATCTAAACATGAGTAGCGACTTCACAAAACTAGAACCAAAATGGGCAATAGCAAAACTGGTAAATATAGAAGGAAACACAAACCTAGAACTCACATTCAAAGGGCAAGAAAAAGAACTAAAATTCAACTTCCCTACAAATAAATTAAACGAAACCGAACTAAAATTAGACAACTACTACAAAATAGACATGAACAACTACTGCCGCCAAATTTTCGCAATGTTGGACAGCAGAGCCCCATCGCCTTTATTAGAAACCTTGATAGCACCAGAAAAATCCAAATGTGCATTATAGAAAAAGCCCCAACTTTAGAACTAAATCAAAAGGAATAGTGGTAGATTTCACCGAACCAAGAAAAAAATTAAAAAAGCGACTAAACTAGAATAATTTTCACTGTAGATGGTCATATTTCGCTGAGCCAAGAGATTTTTACGATAAAATAATTTTTGTTGGAAATGGTGGAATTGCTGCGAAGCAAGAGAATTTTTTGATAAGCGACCGTCGGGGTCGTGTTCAAAAAATTTCTCGCAGCCTGAGCTGCAAGGCCGCCGTTTCCGGCAAAAATTGGTGGAGATGTGGGGAGTCGAACCCCAGTCCAAAATGAAGAACGCCAACGTCTACAATCATAGCTCTTTCTAAAGGTTGTCGGCGCTTAGAATAAAGAAGGAGCGAAAAGCTCTAAACGCTTAGCTTTTAAGAGATTCGGTTTTGGCGATCAAAGCGGGTCGCTAAACCTAACCTACCATAATGACGCTTTTAAAACCTCGATAGGTGGAAGCAATAAAAGCGAAGTCCGAAACATTGTCAGACTGTAAGCCTTAGGCAGCTACAGGAGCAGCTACTTTTTGACCATATTGCATAGAAGCAACTAGATCAGCGGCTTTTGCTACAAAATTGTTTTTTGCAGTTATGTTTGCGCTGGACGGATCTACGGGGAGACAGCGCGATCCCCGGATTGCAATTGAGCTATCCTTAGCTCATCTTGTCGAATGCCAAGTACATCCCCATTTATCAAAGAACGTCTATATTATACAAAAAAAGGACAAAAAGTCAAAGTTAATTTGACAAAAAAAACTTTAATGTTATTAAAAAGATAATCATTGAGAAATTCCCCCAATCTGGGGTGGGTTTCTCATAACAAAAAAGGGGACACCATGGTCATCGACGAACGGTATATCAGTGCTTTTATTCGAAAAAAAGGACTCTTGCACTACCTCGAAATTCCAATTGGAAATAACGACAAGATCTCTTGTCCGAGCAGTATATCCATCGTAATAGACAGAGGAAGAAACGAGGCCGACTATAGTATAAGCCGAAGCCGGGATGGTAAAAAAATAGCCCTCACAAGAGGGTATGCCATAACCTCACTCTGAGATTTTTTCTCCAAGTACCCCTCGACCTATACGTTATATTAATAGCGTATAGGTCACTTCAACAACCTTTACTTTAGTCCTCTCTTAAGTCATATTGAATCCATGAAAAAAGCACAGGAGGAAAAAATAATAAAATTATTCCAATCCATTCCGGAAATAAAACTCGGCTACCTCTTTGGTTCTCAAGCTCAAAAAAAAGCCCAGCCTAACAGTGATTACGACTTTGCTATTTATTTAGAAGAAACTGACTCCAACAAACGTTTCCATTTAAGGCTAAAAGTAGCAGACGAAATTGCAGAAATATTAGAAACAGACAATATAGATCTCTTAATCCTTAACGATTTAGAATTTTTCGAACTAAAATACGAAATAATCCATGACGGAAAGTTGATCTATGAAGTAGGGGGATATAAACTGGAAATAGAACCACGTATCATGAATGAATATTTCGACTTCCGTGACAGCCTCATCCGCAATGGATTAACAAAAAAATAAATGACTCCAATATACGTACTCGAAAACAAAATCAGCTCTGTAGAAAAATACCTCTCCCGCCTCCACGATTTTCAAGAAAAAGATGAAAAAGACTTTGAAAAAGACCAAATCCTCCAAAGCGCCCTAGAAAGAAATCTCTATTTAGTATGTCAGGCAACTATCGAGCTCTCTGAAGCCTCTGTAAAACATCTAGGATTACGTAAACCTCGTAACTACAAGGAAGGCTTCGAAATCCTGATGGAAAACAAAATAATCGATCAAAAACTAACAGAAAGTATGCGTAAACTAGCCAGATTTAGAAACATCCTCACTCACGCTTACGAAAAAATTGAAACTAACGGCCTCATATATATCCTCAAAAACAACCTCCAAGACATAGAAAAATTCAAAGAATCGATCCGTGATAAAGTACTAAAATAACCCTCTACTTCTTTTTCTTCAACTCCTTCCCCAGCGCATTCACCGAATCCAAAAGCCCTTCAAACCAATTACTACCTAGATCTTTTTGATTTATCCGCAGTCGTGACCCCACGATCTTCCATTTTTCATTGTGTTCGAGCAGACTCATGATATTCCCCGGTTTTACTCGTTTGGACATCTGCATCACGATTTCTTTATCCTTGCTCATCGGCACCGGCTCAGACTTGATATTTACAATCCCGGCATTCTTCGACTTGATCTTTAACTCAATAATTCTAAACAAATTATTAACCTCCTGCGGCATCTTGCCATAATCCTCAACCAAATCGCTCTTAATTTCCTTCAGGTACCCCAGAGTATCCGCAGAAGAAAGCCTTTGATAAGCATTAATTTTATTATCTGAACCAACGATATAACTATCCGGTATATACCCGGGAACGGGCAATTCGATAGAAACATCAGCGATCTCTTCATCACCTTCAAGCACCCGACCGGCTTGCAGATCCTCGACCGCCTTATTGAGCATACGAATAAAATGCGCCACCCCAACTACATTAATCACCCCATGCTGATTGACCCCAAGGATATCCCCAGCCCCTCTAATCTCCAAATCCTTCATCGCAATCTGAAACCCGCTTCCGAGCTTACTCGCCTCCACAATCGCCCGTAACCGCTTCTTCGCATCCAATTTCAGCCGCTGACCATTATACAAAAAGTACGCATAAGCCTGCTGTTTCCCACGCCCCACTCGCCCCCGTAACTGATAAAGCTGCGCCAAACCAAATCTCTCCGCGCTATCCACGATCAAAGTATTAGCATTCGGCAGATCAATCCCATTTTCGATAATAGTCGAACTAACCAAAACATTATATTTTCCTTCTTTAAAAGCCAAAATCCTCTCCTCCAAATCCCCGGCCCCCAACTTACCATGAGCCACAATCACCTTTGCCTCCGGTACCAGTTCCGAAACTTTTTCCGCAAAACTATCAATAGTCTGCACTCGATTATGGAGGAAATATACCTGACCACGACGATCAAGCTCACGCATAATCACTTCCCGCACCAAACTGGTCGAGTACTTACGCACCTCCGTGATCACCGGCAAACGCCCAAAAGGCGGCGTCGTAATCGTAGTAACATCCCGCAACTTATTGAGACAAATATTAAGCGTCCGCGGGATCGGCGTCGCCGTCAAAGTC
This sequence comes from uncultured Candidatus Peribacteria bacterium, assembly GCA_964389995.1. Lineage (GTDB taxonomy): Bacteria > Patescibacteriota > Gracilibacteria > UBA1369 > LOWO2-01-FULL-3 > CAYMGN01. The sequence goes on from CAYMGN010000001.1 coordinate 10,541, forward strand.
AAAATATCCACTTCTTTCCTCATATCCTTCAGCGTCTCCTTTTGCTTCACCCCAAATCGCTGTTCCTCATCCACAATCACCAGTCCCAAATCCTTAAACTTAATATCTTTCTGCAAAAGCCGATGCGTCCCAATAATCACATCGATTTCCCCCTTCTCAAGCTTTTCCACAATCTTTTTTTGCTCCTTCGCATTGCGAAAACGACTCAACATCTCCACCCGCACATGAAAGGACTCCATCCGCTTATTAAACGACTTATAATGCTGATCAGCCAAAATAGTAATCGGCGAAATCACCGCCACCTGCTTACCAGCCTTCACCGCCTTAAAAGCCCCACGCATCGCCACTTCAGTCTTACCAAACCCCACATCCCCACAAATCAACCTATCCATCACCCCGGGACTCTCCATATCCCGCTTCACATCATGGATCGCCTTCACCTGACCGGGAGTTTCCTCATAAGGAAAAGTCTCTTCAAACTGGATCTGCGTCTTATCATCTTTCGGAAATTTATGCCCCTTGGCCGCCTTCCTCTCCGCATACAGCTTCAGTAATTCCTTCGCAATTTTTTGCGTTTCTTTCTTTACCTTACTGGTAACATTAGTCCAATCAGAGCTCCCCAAACGCGTCAGTTTAGGCATCATCTCCGCCGAACCAATATATTTATTGACCTTATCGGCCTGATCAATCGGCACAAAAAGCTTGTCATTTTCCGCATACCCCAGCTTCAGATACTCCTTAGTAATCCCATCCACAGTCTTTTGCTCCAAGCCCAAAAACTTCGCGATCCCATGATCAACATGCACAACATAATCACCGGTCTTCAAGCTCATTAAAAAATCCGCAAAAACTTCTCTATTACCGGCCTTTTCAGAATACTTTTTCTTTTTTTCCTCACGAAACATCGCCAAATCCGAGTCCGATAGCAGCAGTAACTTCAATTCCGGATTCTGGAAAGAATGTGGAAAAATATCTTTTTTATCAACATCAATCAAAAACACCGAAGAAACAGAAAACTTCTCCTTATCAATTCCTTCTTGAAAAGGTATCGACTGATCGCGCAACAATCCACGTACTTCTTCCAAACGCTTAGTAAAAAACAAAACATTCCATTCATTACTGATTTTATCCCGCATATCATTGGCCAAATCATAGGCCGTCCGATAACGCAAAACGGAAATAAAATGCAGATGCAAATGATTCTTTACGTCGTCATTAAAAGAAGAAAAACTAATACTGGAACAAAAATTATTAGCCTCTTCCATAAAAGTATTCCACACATCATAGTACTCATCGACCACATCAACCTCATCATCGATCACTAATCCATCCTCACCAAAAAGCTGCACGAGATCACTACTCTCAGTCGAAAACTCCAGCGGAAAAATATCGAGAGTATTGATCTTTTGCACATTTTTTCCATAGTCATCCTCATCTACGAGATAGATTTCTTCGACCTTATCAAAAGCAATCTCCACTCTCACCACAAATTCTTCATTGAGCGGCCGAATAAAAACACTATCACCACGACGATAGTATTCACCTTTTTCAAGTTCGTCATATTCCGTCACCTTATACCCCCGTTTCACTAAGTCCTGCACAAAGCGCACCGGATCAAAATCCTGACCATCTCTGATAGTCATTTTATTTTCTTCCAACTGAGAAAGATCCGGAAAATTTTGCAACAAAGAATCAAAATCAACAACAAAAACCGCTTTCGGATTAACATAGATCCGAAAGACAAACTCCAAAAGCTCCTTCCGCCGCTGCTCCTCAAACTCACTATAACTAGGAAAATCGCGAGCTTCCTCATCAGCCCGCTTCCGATAACTAAAAACCGGCACCTCACTCCACATTTTCAGCGCCTGCTCAATCAAAATCTGTTCATTTTTATCGGAGGTCACCCACAAAACATTCTCCACCCCGGATTTCTTATCACGCAAAATATCCGCCAAAAGCATCGCCTTACCAGTACTACTAGTCACCCCAGAAAAAGTAACATTCTTAGCAACCCGAAAAAGCTCAGTAGCCTGAGCCAACTCCTCCCGCGGAAAAAAAGAAATAAGATTATCCATACAAAATTTTAGAGTCTCAAAAAGTTAAAATAAAGAATTATAATTACAAATTTTAAAAACAGTTGCCAAACATGTTTTAACACTCCATCTCCCACCCCCCAAAACCGTTTTGAAAAAACAAGTTTTTAAGAAACCGAGAGGCAAAAAAATGAAATAAAAGCAGTAGCTGCAAGGAAGGAAAAATTTTTGACACCGGAGCCTACTAAAGGTAGGTGAGGATTCAAAAATTTTTCCTGACGCAGCAGATGCTGCTTTTATTTCATTTTTTCTATACTTTCAAAGGCATGATAATATACACATACTCCAATTGGTCGCCAGTTGGAGTAATCACAGCAGGAGACACCTTATCACTCATTGACAAAGAGATCCTATCCTGATGGCAATAAGTCAAAACGTCAAGCAAATATTGTGAATTCAACAAAATAGAGTTCTCTTCCCCTTCCAATTTTACCATGATATGCGCTTTTTCTTCCCCAACTTTAGTCTCTTCCGAAGCCACTAACAGCTGACCATCCTTAGAAACGCTGATTTTTACACTATTGTTATTTTCCCGTGCAAAAAGACTCACCCTCTTCAAAACCAAAGATAAATCCTCTACCGAAACCTCAAATTTAGACTTATTTTCCTTCGGAATAATTTTTTCATAATCCGGATATTTTCCATCAATCAAACGAGAAACCAACTCCACATCACCGATATTAAACAAAACCTGATTTTTAGAAACAATCACATTCACTTCCTTATCTTCCGACTTATTCACAATTTTTGAAAGTTCATTCATTGTTTTTGCCGGTACAATACAATTAAATTCTTCCTTTGGCTTCTTCATAAAACTAAGCTTTTTTTCCGCCAAACGATAACTATCCGTCGCCACCATCTTCATCGTATCGCCATCAGACTTCATAAACACACCAGACAAAACCGGCCGCGAAGTATTAAGCGAAGCCGCAAAAACCGTTTCCGTAACCGACTTATAAAAATCATCAATCTTCACACTAAATTCCTTATCCTTTTCAACTTTAGGAATCAAAGGAAACTCATCAGCACTGATCCCCTTAACCTTCGTATCAGAAGTCGAACAAGTAAGCATCAAATCAGTCGAACCATTCAATTTCAACTCCACTTTTTCGTCCGTCAAAAGCGAAACATAACTCGTAATCAACTTAGCGGGCACAGTAATCGCCCCCTCCGATCGCACATCAGCATTGATCGAATAACTAATCGCAATCTCCAAATTCGTTGCCGAAAAATGCAATTTCTTCCCTTCAGCCTTTAGTAAAATATTATTCAATACCGGCAAAGTATTATTGGGACTTATCGCTTTATTCACGATATTGAGCGCAAAGTCCAAGTCTTTCTGGTCACAAAACAGTTTCATGATTATTCAGTTAAGCATCAAAAGTAAGGGCATTATAAGATCCCATTTCCAATATTTCAATACTAAATCCATCCCCTAACTTTCCACACCGCATCTCTGCTTTTTTTTATTATATTAATATATATTAAGTAGTAGTTAATAGTAGGGGGTTTACAATTTTACAAAATTAACGTCTTATAAGAATCGCTTTCTTGTAAGCAAAACCCCAATTCTGATTAATCAAGAACATAAATATCAATCCTCTTTCTGTATAAATTGTGCATAACTCCTGTAAAACATTTCCTATTTTGTGTAAAATTCATTAAAATAGATGCAAAGATCGATCGACTAATTACATAAGAAATGGAAAATTCACTATTAAATATCACCCTAGTGTTGATAACTCTCGCTGGAGGTTTTGCAGGTACCTACTTTTTTCTCAAGGGACGCAATCTCTTTGATTTGGAAAAAAAGAAATCCGAAGCCGAAAAACTCTTAAAGCAAAGTGAACAAGAGGCAAAAGAGTTTTTAACAAAGGCTAAAAAACAAAAGGCCGAACACGAAGAAAGTTTTAAAGAATTGATTGTAGAAAGGCAAAAACGCCTCAAAAGAATGGAAGAATCTCTAAAACAAAGAGAAGAAATCCTCGAAAAAAAGCTTCATCGTAACGAAAACATTAAGAATAAAATTAAAGAAATAGAATTAGAAAACACCCAAATCCACGAACAGCTATCCGGAATGGATTTAAGGATTGTGCAAAAGTTATCCGAAAGATGTGGAGAATCAACTTCTGCTCTAAAAGAAAGCATAGTTAGACAGTATCAAACAGATTTAGAGCGCAAAAACCGTGAAAAAATTGCCAGATTAGAAGAAGAATTAAAAGACAATGCAATCAAAAAAGCACAAAGAATAATCGTCGGTGTTATCCAAAGGATGAATTCACCGAGCTCAGTAGAAACCCGCGCCGTCCACGTCCGAGTACCTCAAGATAACGTCAAAGGTAAGATTATCGGCCGCAAAGGATGCAATATCGAAATCTTCGAAGAAAAGTTAGATGTCGATGTGATCTTTAATGACCTTCCTAACACTATCAGTATCTCCGCTTTTAATCTCGTTAACAGAAGGATAGCCCAAATCGCCATCGAAAAACTCTGCCATTATAAAAAAGACATCACCCAAGCCGTAATCGAAAAAGCAATCGAAAAAGCCACTGAAGAAACAGACGTCGAGCTCTACAAGATCGGTAAAAAAGCGATCGACGCCATGGGCATGGAAGAAAAAGACAAAGAATTGACGCGCATCATCGGCCGTCTCCAATACCGTACCAGTTATGGTCAAAACATTATGAAACATTCGATGGAAGTAGCCTGGGCAGCCGCGATGATCGGTTACGAATTAGGCCTTGACCCCAATACTTGTAAGGTAGCCGGTTTCCTCCATGATCTCGGTAAAGCCATCGATCAAGACCCGGAAATCGAGGATCCTCATGATCTCCTTAGTAAGAAGCTGATGGAAAAATTTGGCTACACCTGGGAAGAAGTCCACGCCGCCTGGACCCATCACGACGCTATCCCGCAAGAGACCGTAGAAGCCGTAATAGTCAAAGCCGCCGACGCCATCTCCGCCGGTAGACCGGGAGCCCGAGCCGAATCCATCAATAACTATTTCGAACGTATCCGCGCCCTCGAAGAAATAGCCACAGATTTCGACGGTACCAAAAAAGCTTATGCAATTTCCGCTGGACGCGAGCTTCGAGTTTTTGTGGATGACAAGTCAGTCAAAGACGTAGATATGGACAAAATCGCTGAAGAAATGGCCGAAAAAATCGAAAACTCTCTTGCCTATCCCGGCCAAATCAAGGTGAATCTAATCCGCAAGACAGAATACCTTGAAACTGCCAAATAAACATGTAAAATAAACTTCTCATGAAGAAAAAAGATAAAAGAAAAAAAATCGTAGATAAGATCGTGATGGGGGCTGTAATCGGCGGTGCCGTCGGCTCAGTGGTTGGTGCTTCCATCAAAAAGAAGCAAAAAGAAAAAGCGCTCAAAGAAGGCTACATCAGCGACAAACCAAAAAAGAAATCACTGATCGTCAGACTACTAAAATCTCTCCTCCCCCGCCGCAAAAAAGTGAAAATGAATAAAGATCTCAAAAAAATCCCACTCGAAAAGTAACCACCAATATGGAAGAACAAAATCAAGAAACTAATAATGAACAAGAGCTGAAGGAGGAAAATATCACCAAAAGCTCTAATAAAAAGAAAATCATCGTCACCTCAGTCAGTGGATTACTCCTCTGCGCTTTGATTGTTGGAAGTGGTTTTGCTTTTAAATACATCGTCGATGGCAAGGTAGCACCGGGCACAAAGGTAGCCGGACTAGATCTTTCTTACAAGGACATGGCCGAAGCAGAAGAATTACTAAAATTTCAAACCAATAAATATCTCAATCAAGAAATCAGCTTCAACGTCCAAGGTAATACCTATAACTACAGCCCCAAAAATCTCGGCATTAATATCGACAGCGACCAAACTTTTGCTCAGGTCTCACCGATTGATTCCGCCAAGGCCTCAGTTTTTGATTTAGTGATGAGCGAAGAACAAGAATTAACAATAGACTACCAAGTCGATTATCTAGCCGTTTTTGACCAATTAGACCAAGACTTACTCCTAAGCGAAAAAGCCCCTCAACCGGCAACGATTTATTACAAAAACGACGGTACTCCCGCCATCACTGAAGGCCGCAATGGCTACCTCCTCGACGAAGAGAAATTCCTCCAAGACCTGGAAAATTCCATCAAAAATTTAGATTCTCAACCGATAGAAGTAAACTTAATCGAAGCAAAAACAGCAGTAACTGCCGCCGATCTCGAACCACAAATCGACCAGGTAATAGCCAGCCTCGATAAAGAAATCATCCTCGAAGACCCTATTTATACAGATGATTGGTACATCAATCTCAAAGACAATCCGGAATGGACTAACTTTGTCACTACCGGTAAGGAATACTACAATTTCCTCTCAAAAGAAATGAACGCTACTATCGCTGAAAGCCTTGGTCAAAGCGTACCTACCAGCAATAATCTAGTCACCGTAAAGGTCAATCCAGACACTTTCAATACATACATCGATCAAGAAATAGCCCCCTGGCTCGAACTGGAAACTCAAAATGTCAAAATCTACATGGAAGATGACAAGCCCGTAATCGAAGGTAAAGGCAAGGATGGCCGTAAAATAGAAAGACAAGAACTAATGCACAAAATCGAACAAGCTTTAGCATCTGACGTCAAAACCTTTGAGGTCCCAGTATCCATCATCGAACCGGAAATGGAAATAGCCCAGGAGCTACAAGACCTCGGTATCACCGAAAGGATCTCAGTCGGTCACACTTCTTTTTATGGATCTTCCGCTAATCGTAAGTACAATATCGAACTAGGATCTAGCAAATTTAACGGTCATTTAGTGGCCCCTGGCGAGGAGTTTTCTTTTAACACCACTCTCGGACCGGTGGATTACGCCAATGGTTACCGCGCTGAATTAGTGATCAAAGGAGGTAATCAAGGTACCAGACCAGAACCGGGCGGTGGACTCTGCCAAGTTTCTACCACTGTTTATCGTGCTGCACTTAACGCTGGATTTCCCATCACTGACCGCCGCAATCATTCATACAAGGTGAGCTACTACGCCCAAGTAGCCGGAGACGGCTTGGATGCCACTATCTACATCGGCGCCCAAGACCTCAAATTTGTAAACGACACCAAAGACCACGTCCTCTTCCAAACATTCCTGGATAAAGACTACGAAATGTACGTGGTAGTTTATGGCACCAACCCCGACGGCCGCCAAATCGAACTCGAAGGCCCCTACCTCAGCAACTACCGCTACCCGGGCCCCACCGTAACCGTACCAACTCCGACATTAGCTCCTGGAGCCACCAAACAAGTAGAAAAGTCCCACGTCGGCTTCGACGCCCTCTGGTACCGCCACATCACCTACGACGACGGCACAACCGTCAAAGAACCAATAGAATCCAACTACCGCGCCATCCCAGCCCGAGTCCTAGTAGGAGCCGGAGCAGCAGAACCGACGGAGTAAGCTCGATGCAAAGAATAATAATCACAGACCGAAATAATGATAAATTTAGGGTCTGTAGTTTTAAAGTTATGCAGGACTCTAAGGGAGAAGATTATATTAAAATCGCCTTTCCCGACTTAAAAAATAGGTCCGGATTATTTACTGATTTTGATACTTCTGAAAATATAGAAGTTAAAGAAAATGAGGATATTGTAGAATTAAGCATCCATTTTCTAGCAGGAAGATCGCATTTTAAATCATCAAAGCAAAAAAGAAAATTTTTGATAGTTTCAGATAGTGATTTAAATAAAGATAAAATAAATCATTTAATGGATTTTATAATTTATGATTTAGGTAATTTTAAAAAATTCAATAAAACAATCGGCGACAAGGACTACAACGAAATAAATTTTGATAATAAAAAATATAAACTTTTAGAATTTTATATTTCAACAGTTGAAGAAAATATAATTCCTATACCACAAACCGAATATCCTCCAGGCTTAGAATTAAGGAAAGTGCATCCATTCATTGACGAAAGAAATCATTATAGACTCTACATAATTGAGTGGGAATTTAAAAATAGAGATGACGAAAACGGTGTAACAATTAGGAGAAAAGATAATCCTAATATCAAAAAAATACTCTTCAAAATTAATTCTAAAGATAGTACCCCCCCTACCTCTTCCTCAACCTCCGCGGCGAAGGCGAAAGCGCTCTCAGCTTACGTTTCAAAGCCTTAGCATCGTCATTTTCCGGATCGAGAGCTAAGACCTTATTTACTATTTGTTTTGCGCTATCAAACTGCTTCAAATCCTTCAATAAATGCACTTTCAGCACTAACATATCCACATTATCAGGATCAAGATCCAGCGCCTTATTTAAAGCCACAATCGAAACAGAAGGCACATTCATAGACCAATAAACCTGAGCCAAACTCACAAAGCGCTGTGGACGACTGTCGTCAAACATCACCGCCCGCTGATAAGCCACCTTCGCTTCATCCAAAAGATTTTGTTGATAAAGGGCCAACCCCAGGTGACT
>CAYMGN010000001.1:19101-20766 GCA_964389995.1 uncultured Candidatus Peribacteria bacterium
TGCACCGCATCATCCTCAAGCTCCGTCAAATGCCTAAACAGCGCCGCCGCCGGACTAAACATCTCCTTCTTCATATAAAGCAAAGCTAAACTCTTCAGCGACTCCAGATGATCCTCATCGATCGCCAAAGCCTGGATATAACACTTAATAGCCTCATCTTCCTTACCAATATTGATCAGACGTTTCGCCCGATCATTGAGCTCATTGATCTTCATTTTATCGCCGCGAGCCATCCTTTTTTTCTTCTTCTTTTTACCTTCATCCGGATCCACAATCAACGGTGAATCCTCATACTCCTGTTTATAAGTCTCCACGCCCCTCGCTACCAAAATCATCCGCCGCAAAAACACCACTACCACCGCCGTAATCCCCAAAAATATTGTCAGATAAGTCCACATATTATTACAAAGAAAGCATTAAGTTTTCTAAAACGAGTCTAAAATTTACATTTTTTTTCAACAAATTTCTAGCCTTTCTTGTCTCTACTAGCGCTGAGACCCCATGTTTAAGCCCTTCTCTCTCATTATTTTTCAAGATAAAATCCCTCAATCTAAAAGACAAAAGATCAAAAAAATGCTCCAAATCATCTTTATTTTCATTCAATTCCTCTACCAGCGCAAAACGATCACAGAGATTATTATTTTCTAGCAACCCTACCAAGCGGGCATTCATTGCGAGAAAGCGCTGCAGGTTGTCTGAGTCGCTCAATATCTGTACCGCCGCTCCGACGCGCCCCAAGGCAAATTTTGCCACCAGGTTAACACTCTCCTCATCCACATCCGGAAATTTTTCCCGCAAAAACTGCAACATTTCCACCTCATCCACCGGCCCAAAATTAAGCACCCGCACCCGCGAAATAATCGTCGGCAAGATCATTTTGAGATTTTCCGTCGTCATCAAAAAAACAGTATCACCCGAAGGTTCCTCCAAAAATTTCAAGAAAGAATTAGCCGCCGGGATCGTCATCCGCTCAATATTTTTCATCAACAAAATCTTATACTCCGACTGCCCGGTTTTACTCATCCGCTCAATAATCTCTTGCAACTGTTTGATCTTGATCGAACCTTCATGATCAAAAAGCTCTATCGTATCCAGATAGTTGATTTTGCGTCCCTGAAGCATCTCAGACATCTTTTTGGCCACACTATACTTACCCACGCCACTCGGCCCGGAAAACAAATAAGCATGAGCCAAATTGCCTTTTTCCAAGTTTTCACGCAAAAGAGCCAATTGCTTTTCATGTCCCACAATTTCACCAAAAGTACTTTTCCAGTCCATAAATTTGATTACAGTTTATCCTTCCATATTTTTTCCTGACGCGCCAGTAGATCTTTGGCGTCTTCGGGGTAGCACATCAACGCTTTTACAAACTTTTCTAAACGCACATTATCCTGAGACCCCTTCACTAAAACCAAATCCCCCTTCCTGATTTTTTCTTCAAAGAAATCTATCGCCCCTTTCACAGTCTTATACTTCGCAATATTATCCTTAGACATACCAGACTCTTCCGCTTTTTCCGCAATATACTTCGCTTGATTACCCACAGTGACCAGGAAATCCACTTTTTTTGGCACCAGTTTACCGATTTCTTCATGAAGTTTTTGCGATTGTTCCCCGAGGTCATTCATGTCTCCGAGCACAGCCACGCGCCGCTTACCACCGCCA
>CAYMGN010000001.1:20776-38520 GCA_964389995.1 uncultured Candidatus Peribacteria bacterium
TCCAAAACATTGAGCGCTTCCGCAAGAGCCGTCGGCGAAGAATTATAAGAACTATCAATCACCAAAGCCTCATTAATCGCCGGAATCAAAGTCATCCGTCCCGGCGGCAACTGAAATCTCTTGATCGCCTCCAAAATTCGCGGCACCTCCATCTTCATCAATACCCCGCAGATAAACGCCGGCAACAAAGTATGAGTATTAAATTTACCGAGCACTTGGGTCTCTAATTCATAGCGATGTTCTTTGTGAAGCACAGAAAAATTAGTCCCCTCCAAGTTACATGTAATCCCCGAAGGCCGATAATCCGCATCTCTATTCGCCCCAAAAGTTAGAGTCTTTCTCTTGCCTAATTCTTTAGCGATTTTTTCGATATGGGGATTGTCGATATTGAGAATTGCAGTATTTTTATTTTCGAAATGTCTAAAAATTTTCTTTTCTTCTTCCACCATATCCTTCATGTTCGCAAAATGCCCCTCACCCAAATGTACCGGAGTGAGATTAGTCATCACCACCACATCCGGCTTGACGATAGAAGTCAAAAAGTCCATATCCCCGGGAGAATCAATCCCAAATTCCAGGAGCAGCACGTCGCTATATTCTTTCATAAAACAATGCACTACCGCCTTCATCAAGTACCAAGTCCACTTCCGCGCCGAATTATAACCGCTCTCAATATCCAAAATCGTCAAAGGCAGACCAAAGTCACTATTCATACTCTTCTTACTCCGCTTCACCTTAAACTGCGAATTCAGCACCTTATAAATCGCCTCCTTAGTCCCCGTCTTGCCGATCGAACCGGTAACGGCAATACAAACACCTTCAAAGCTCCTCAAACGCCATTTCGCCATCTTTTTTAAGAGCCATAAAACAGAGGCCCTCACAAACTTCTTCATTAACAAGCATTAATAAAACGCAGCCCCATTCTAGCAAAATTATGGCCCCTAGCCCAGCTTTCTGTTAAGATAAATCCAGAAATTTCCTAACGAAAAAGACCATGTTCAGAACAATTTCCTTACGCACTACTTTTTTTACCCTCCTCAGCGCTCTAGTCATTTTTAGCGGCTGTAGTAACAGTGAGGGTAGTCAAAATTATTACGGAGAAAATGATTCTCAAACCGATCAAGACCAAACAAGCAATATCAATAAACCAGTAAATATGAAGACCACACCGGAACAAGGCGACACCGTAGCCGTTTTTACCACTTCCATGGGCGAAATCAAAATCTTGCTCTACACAGAAGAAGCGCCACTGACTACCCAAAACTTCATCGACCTCGCCAACGAAGGTCTCTATGACGGCACTATTTTTCACCGAATTATCGACGACTTCATGGTACAAGGTGGCGATATCGAAAACAAAGACGGCCTTGGCGGATACAGCGCGGCCGGACCAGGTACCAATCTCGAAGACGAAATCGTAGATGGTCTAGTGCACATCAAAGGCGCATTATCCATGGCCAATAAAGGCTTTGCCAACTCCGGCGGTAGCCAATTTTTCATCGTCCAAAAATCAGACGGCACTGACTGGCTCGACGGCAAACACGCAGTTTTTGGTTACGCTTTTGAAGGAATGGACATCATAGACCAAATGGCCGCTGTCGAAGTAGACGGTGGTAGCAAACCACTAGAAGACATCGTCCTCGAAAAAGTAGAAATCACCACTTACTAATCACTAATCAAGCAGTAGAATATGAAAAGCGACATCCACGAAGTAGAGAATAAACACACCCAGGCCAAAATCATTGCCGAAGGGAAGGTTCAAGGCGTATTTTTCCGCTCCCATTGTAAAGAAATGGCTGAAGAATTAAACCTCACCGGCTACGCCAAAAACATCGATGACGGCCGCGTAGAGATCTTCCTCCAAGGCCTCACCGAATACATCGAGCGCTTCATCGAATGGTGCTGGAAGGGCTCACCAAAAAGCGAAGTCAAAGACCTCAAAGTAGAATGGCTCCACCACAAGCCAGAAAAAAAATACAAAACCTTCGAGACTAAATAGAAAAAATTCAGCCCCGGAATTTATTTACTACCTCCAAATGGTAAATAAATTCCGGGGCTTTTTAGTGACGCATTTGCGTCATCGCCTGTTTTGATCACAGCTCTCTCTTGTCTTCCTCTGTTCTCAGATAAGAGTAATTTTGCAATTGCTCTTAGTTGTGTCAAAGCAGACTCATTTGATCCTGAAGCTCTATCAATTGAGCCAAAATCGTAGTAGGATTAGAGAGGTTGTGCGCTACCTTCGAAATAGTGGCGGCCCCCATGGGCGTATTCACATTTCTTTGAGCGGTAGCGATCGTGCTGATCTTTTTTTCCGACATGTCGTCCTCTTTGGTTGTTGCCAGGCTCGAGAAAATTCGAACCACCTCTCGAGCGAGATCAGATTTGCGATCTCTCCCAAAAGGTAGTTCGAATCCAGGCAGATTCTCGAATTTTCAAAAAAAGCCTAATGCATTATCTACATTAGGCTTTTATTTTTATTCTAACTTTGACTAAAAGTCAATTATTTTACTGATTCCACCAGCGCTTTAAATGCGTCAGGTTCAGTAGCGGCCATTTCCGCCAACATTTTACGGTTGATGATTACCGCTTTTTGATTGAGAGCGTCAATCAAACGGCTATAGGAGATGCCAAGTGGCCTGCAACCAGCATTGATACGAGCGATCCATAGTCTACGATAGTTTCTCTTTTTTAGACGACGATCGCGGTAACTATTGATACCAGCTTTCATTACGGCATTCTTGGCTTGGCGGAAGGTTTTACTTCTCAAACCACGATAACCTTTGGCTGCCTTGACCATTTTGCGGTGCCTACGGTGGGCGGTAACGCCTCTTTTTACTCTACTCATGGTGGTGTTTTAAAATTAATTGGTGTATTTATGCACTTCTTTTCCCGGGAACGATCCCTGGCATTACTCTTCTCACTGCTCTTAGTCTAGTTGGATCAACTGGTTTCCCATCAGCATGAAGATTTTTTTGTTTCTTAGATTTATTGGAAAGAAGATGGTTCTTAGCAGATTTTTGCACACTGATAGTGCCACTCTTTCTTACTTTGATGCGCTTTTTGGCACCACTTTTTGTCTTTTGTTTGCCTCCGTGCTTCATTTTTTTGGCGTTAGAATCATAATTAATGTGTGTCCTGTTTTCTTGGGAGCCAATTCTATATCCGCTACTTCCTCTACATGGCTATAAAATTTCATCATCTGTTCTTTTGCTAGGTCTTTATACATAGCTTCTCTGCCACGAAAAATCAATGTTACTTTTACAGAATTTCCCGATTCTAAGAATTTATAAGCTTTTCTTGCCTTGGTCTTGATGTCATTATCGCTCGTCTTAAAGCCGATTCTCATCCCTTTGATCTCTTTTTTCTTTTGCATCTTGCGATGCTTGGCGTCAATCTTTTTTTGTGCGTATTGAAACTTACCGTAGTCCATAATTTTACAAACCGGAGGGTTGGCCTTCGGTGCAACTTCTACTAAGTCTTTCTCTGATTCTTCGGCCATTTCGATCGCTTTTTCGATCGCTACGATCCCTTCCTGCTCGCCATCCTTACCAATCAATCTCACAGTCGGTGCGGAAATCTTCTGATTTGTTCTATACTTCTTTGATATAAACTATGGGGTTACAAAAATCCTTTCTAGCACAAGGATATTACGAGAAAAAGTGGGGAAAAGTCAAGCTTTCTCTTTACTAAAACTCTTTTTTGTCACCTCATACAGTAATCCCACAACTAATCCAATCAAGGCCAGCGTAAAAACTCTTAGTAACAAAAAAATCAAAAAAAACATTGTACGATTTTCGCAAATAAATTCTGGTAATAGAGCATGAGTAACCTCAGTAAAACCACAAAGCAACATCCCAAGAAGATCAAAATAATCATAAAAAGGAAGGTTTAAATAGAGAAAACTCTCTACTTCCCAAAAAGGCCAAAAGCCCCACTAAACAATGCCGTTTTTTGGTGAAATTTCAAGCTCAATCAATTAACTTTTCTAAAGCCTTTTTTACCTCAGGTAAACTCTCTCGGACAGTCTGCCAAACCAACCTTTAAATCCTCTTTCATAAATAGTTTTTTTATCCCTATCAACAAATGGATTTATCTTGTAATTAATCGAGTCCTCAGTTACTAAGTCAATTTTACGGCTTAAAATTTGGTTTAATTCTTCCTCGATATGAAATATCTTGAAATAAGAAACAGGTTTTTCAAACGAAACCAGTAAGCCTACATCACTCATTCTCAATGTTTAGAAAACGCTTGTAGTATCACATGATTTACCAAAAAACAACCTAACTCGGAGCAAACATCTCAAAATCCTCCACTTCGGACTCGGTTAATTCGCCGGCGAGATCTTTTTGGAAGTCGCTGGCTAGGTTTTTGCGGTTGCGGGAGTTTTTTAGCAGCCACATTAATTTGGTGGCTGCGGCTTCGGTGGTCATGTCGTGAGCGGAAACGGCTCCGGCTTTTTCTGCGGCCACGCCTGACTCGTACAAACTCAGTCTTACTTCCCCTTTTGGCAATTGTGTGGTGATCACTACCGGGATTTCCACCTTAGTCGCCGCCTTGATCGCCTTGATCAGATTTTGATCATGAAAAGGCACATTACCGGAACCAAAAGCCTCAATCACTATCCCCTTCACTCCGCGGTCAACCTCACACTGCAACATTTCCCAAGGAAAACCGGGAAAGAGCTTGAGGATAGAAATATTTTGCTCAAAATTAGGCTTGAAGATCAATTTGCGTTTTTCATTACGTTTTTTTCTGAAGTCGTAGAGCTTTGGCGGGCGGCCTAATTCTCCTAGATAAGGATAGTTTGGCGAACGAAAGACATCCACAAAAGACTCACTGTATTTAACAGTCCGATTACCACGAATAATGCGATTGCCAGAGACGACACAAACTTCAGCTAAGTCCATCGTCGCCGTGATACAGGCATAAACTAGATTATTTCTCGCGTCATCCCCAATTTCCGAAACCGGTATCACCGAACCAGTAAAAACAATCGGTTTATTAAGCCCCCGAAAAATATAAGAAAAAGCAGAGCTAGAAAAACTCATCGTGTCCGTCCCGTGAGTCACCACAAAACCATCATACTTTTGATAGAGCTCATGGATCTTGTCTGCCAATTCCGTCCAATGCCCGGGAGTCATATTTGCACTATCGATATTAAAAACCGGTTTAAAATCAATGTCCAAAACCCCCTTGAGTGAGGGAATAGTCTTGAGGATCTCACTCGGCTTGGTGGGCGGTTTTAAGGCCTTAGTCTTCGGATCACGCACCATCCCAATAGTCCCTCCGGTAAACAAAATACAGATTTTTTTCTTTCGTTTTTTCATGTCCCTATCTTATCTCAAGCCGGAAAAGCGCGAAATATCCCGTCCCAATTAAACTTGACCAAACCGTAAAAAGATTCTAGAAATACAGTATTATGAAAAAAATAGTCGTCCTGGGCTCCACCGGCTGCCTGGGTGTCAAAACTTTAGAATTAATCGAGCAGTTAGGGGCTTTTGAATTAGTGGGAATCAGTGCTCATCAGAATGCGGAATTATTGAACGAGCAAGCCCGGCGCTTTCAGGTAGCAGAAAAAAACACAGTGCTGACCGGAGCAATGGGAGCAGAAAAACTGATCGATTTAGTAGTGAGTGATCAGGTCGAAGTGGTAGTCAATAACCTCTCCGGGATCAGCGGACTCAATCCCACACTCGCCGCCCTAGATGCCGGCAAAACCCTGCTCACCGCCAACAAAGAGTCCATCGTCGCCGCCGGTGAGGAAATCGTAAAACGCGCGCGCCCCCACCAACTGATCCCCTTAGATTCCGAGCACAACGGCATTTTCGAAATTTCCAAATCCCTCTTCGGCCACTGCGACCGCGCGCGCTTCCCCCAGCAAGTCCAATCAATCCTCCTGCCCTGCTCGGGCGGCCCTTTCTACGGCAAAACCCGCCCGGAATTAGCAACGGTCACACCCCAGCAAGCCCTCAAACACCCTAAGTGGTCCATGGGCCCCAAGATCTCCATCGAGTCCGCCACCCTCCTCAACAAAGCCCTCGAAGTAATCGAAGCCCACTACCTCTTTAACTTTCCCGTGGAGCAAATCTCTGTCCGCATCCACCCCCAATGTCAAATCCACGCCGCCCTCCAGATCGAAGGTCACTACTACGGCTACTTCGACCAACCGGAAATGAGCGGCCATATCCGCAACGCCCTCTGCCACCTCCTCGACCAACACCCCGGCGCCAGCAAAGTAAAAAAATTCCAACTTGAAGACTACCAATTTTTCGAACCGGACCACGAAACCTTTCCCAGTATCCCGATTGTCCTCGACCGTTTCCATCACTCCCCCTCTTCCCTCAAAAATTTCCTCCAACGTGAAGAAGAAGCGATCGCCGATTTTCTCTCCGAAAAAATTTCCTTCCTCGAAATCTATAACCGTCTCCAAGTATGAATCACGCCATCGTCCTCGCTGCCGGCTCCTCCACCCGAATGGGCGCTCAAACCAACAAGCTCTTCCTCGAAGTTTCCGGTAAACCATTGATTTTTCATACCCTCCAAGCTCTTGAGCAGCACCCGGAAATAGATAGTATCACTCTCGTCATCAACCCCGACCTCGAAAAAAACTTCAAACAACTGTTGATCCATCACCCTTTCTCCAAGATCAAGGTCATCACTAACGGAGGGTCGAGCTGGATTGATTCTCTGGAAAAAGGTCTCCAAGCCCTCTCAGAACTCACTCCGGCCCCGCAAGGTCTCGTCCTCATCCAAAACGCCGCCAACCCTTTACCTTCACCGGAAGAGATCTCAGACAATCTCCAGGCAGCCTCAGAACACGGCGCCGCCATCAGCGGTCACTACGCCACCTCCACCGTCAAGGAAGTGCAAGAGGGATTCATTTCTCAAACCCACAACCGCCAAAATATCTTCCTCGCCGAAACACCCCAAACCTTTCAATTACAACTGCTAAAAGACTCCTTAAACAGCGCTTCTGCCGAAACAAAAACCCAAGCCACCGATGCCGCCACCCTCCTAGAAAAATCAGGAACAAAAATCGCCGCCATCCCGGCCTCCCCGCATAATTTTAAAGTCACCCACCCTCAAGATTACCGCCGTCTCCGCGATCTCATGGGACAAAACCCCACCGGATTTCTCGTCGGTATCGGACAAGACAGCCACCGTTTCCACTCCGAAGAAAAAGGCCTCACCCTCGCCGGCGTCTACTACCCCGATCAGCCAAAGCTAGAAGCCAACTCCGACGGCGACGTCATCCTCCATGCACTCTTTAACGCCATCGCCCAAGCCCTCGGCGAAAAGTCCCTCGGCCACTTCGCCGACCCGCTCTATCACCAAAAACAAATAACCGACAGTCAGCAATATCTCAAAATCATGTTAACAAAAATTGAAGAACAAAAATTCCAGATCAATAACCTCGGTCTCGCCCTCGAATGCAAAATCCCCGCCATCGATCCTCTCACTCTTCAACTCAAAAAATCCCTCTCCAAAATCTGCCAAATCCCCCCGGAAAAAATCGGCATCACCGCCACTTCCGGAGAAGGACTCACCCCCTTCGGACGCGGTGAGGGCATCCAATGTTTTGCCACCGTCAGCCTTCTCAAGAGCGACTAATCTTTATTAAAACATAAAACAACCTCAGGTCTGTCAAGACCCTAACCACTTTTACCCAAAATGCTCGAAATCGCCTGCCCGGCAAAACTCAATCTTTGCCTAGACATCCTCAAAAAAGACCCTAATGGCTACCACCGGATCCAAACGGTGATCACACCCGACTACTCGGTCCAGGATTTTTTGAAAATTAAAGCCAAAAAAGAAAAGAAAAACCAGTCAACAGTAAAACTGCTTCCAAAAAACAGCCCGGAACGACTACTCACCGACCGCCAAAATCTCCTCCATCGCACCCTCGATCGCCTCCGAAAACTCAGCGGTCGAACACAAAATTTAGAAATAGAAATCGTCAAAAATATTCCTTTTTCCAGTGGATTGGGAGGAAGTTCATCCAACGCCGCGGCACTGATCAGCGGACTGAACCAACTCTGGGATCTCAATCTCAGCCCTTCAGAGCTCTCTACAATAGCGTCCGAACTCGGCAAGGATATTCCATTCTTTATCCATGGCAAGACGGCTCTCTGCACTCATTATGGCGAAGTAGTTCAACTCCTCCCTGATCCACCACCAAAGATGTTTCAAATCCTCCCTCAAGAAAAGTGGCCCTCCCACCCTCACGCCAATCAAGAAAACAAAACCGCCCTCACCTACAAAGACCTCAACCTCAAATCCTGCGGCCACAAAACCGTCAAGACCCAGGCCCTAATCCAAGCCCTCCACACCCAAGACAAAAAAACAATCACCCAAAGCCTCCACAACGATTTCGAAACAATAATTGCCGTCCCCAAAAACACCCACCTCTCCGGTTCCGGCCCCGCAATATTCACCTCCCTAAGTCCCAACCCCTAAGTCCTAACCACTATTCTCCTCCATCCATCCCCAAAAACACCCTCTCCGCAATCGCCCTCAGCTCCGCATGACTAAAACCTTTCGCTTCCAAATCCCGCGCAATCGCCGTCAATTTACTCTCAAACAACTTCCTAAAAGCCGCCCTCTTCAAACCCTTGAGCGAGCCACCTTCTTTGATATAGAGAAACTCCTGTAACAGCAGATCCGTCGCCCGAGCTACTTTTCTTTCAAAATCCGCATCCACCGCCTCAAAACTCTCCACGCTTTCCCCGGAAATCAGCGACCAAACCCTCTCCGTCACGATCGCTTTGATCCGCGGGGAGTTAGCCAAGCCACTCTCAGCCAAAAATTGATCCAGTTTTTCCAGTCTTTCATTGATTTTGCGTCCGAGATTTCCGATCAGGGGTATGCGAGTATTTTGCACCCATTCCAGTTGTGCTCGCACATCGAGCGCTATTTGTTCCACTTCATTTGGCCCAATCACCAGGGCCTCAGCTCTTGGCAATAAAGGATAACTCGCACTTTCACTCAAATTTGCACTCATGATAATAAGATTAGTTTTCGTTTAAAATTCCATTCGGCCTTTTAGCGCTCGGCTCAAGGTCACTTCGTCCGCGTATTCTAAATCTCCGCCTACCGGTAAACCGCGGGCGATGCGGGTCATGCGTAAGCCTTCGTCTTTTAATTGTTTTTGGATGTAAAGAGCTGTGGCTTCACCTTCTAGGCTGGGATTTGTCGCTAAGATTAATTCCGAAACGTCGTACTCTCCACCGCTCACTCTTTCAAACAAAGCGCGCATTTTTAATTGTTCCGGCCCGATCCCATCTACTGGAGAAAGAGCCCCGTGTAATACATGATAGAGGCCTTTGTATTCTCGTGTTTTTTCGATCGCTACCACGTCAAGAAACTCCTCTACCACACAGATTACGCTCTGGTCGCGATCTTCGCTTTTGCAGATTAGACAGGGCGAAACTTCAGCAATATTCCAACATTCTTCACAAAAAATCACATTTTCTTTCAGATTGAGAATAGCCTCTCCCAGCGGTTGCAAGCGACTATTAGGCGAATGTAAAAGGTAAATAGCCAAACGCTGCGCCGACTTCGGCCCAATCCCCGGTAATTTGGAGAGCTCCTCGATTAAGATTCTTACTGATTTTGGCAAAAACTTAGACATCGTTTATCTTTGTAGCTCATATTGAAGAAATAAGCAAAAAATTGGACTTTTTTTCACTACTCCGCTACTAATACCCTGTGTTTTTAAATAAAAGCCATGCCAAAAAGACCTGATAAACCCGCTGGACTCGGCATTCACTTCAGCGCTTCAAATGAGAGCAGAGAAACTTTTCCTGGAGAGCCTAGTGACGCTTTTACGGCTTCCACGGAAACTGTCATGGATTGTTTAAACTAATATTTCCGCGCGTTTTATCTCAAACAACAATCAGTAAGCGGCAGCGAAGGAATAGTACTCTCTGATTACGTGCTCCCGATCACTGTTGAAAATTTAGGGATACGCTTTAATCGTGGTGAATTCTTCGACAATCCCCAGATTTTACATTCTTTAGAACGCTTTGGCGGAGGAATATTCAAAGGAGCCACTCCTCACTGGCAAGGCAATGAGGAAATTTATTTTACAGTTAGAAACGGATCTCGCTTTCACATCCCAAAAGAAACCATCCTCAATGGGTTGGGTTCAGGCAATCTTGCTCCCGTGGTCCTCTACCGTCTTGGAATCATGCTGACCACTGAAGATTTAGAATGGATCCAAAAGCGCTACTTTAAACGCCAAAGAGAAACTTTTGCCAATGCCTTGAGAGATTTAGGCGTTCTGCCAGATGATCATTCGGAACGAAGCTCTCTAGATGATGCTGGGATCACTCAAGATCCGATCTCTGACATCAACACTCCGGTTGGCGGAGTTGAAAGTGTCGAGGATCCAGCTCCCACTTCCGGGGTTTTCAGAGTCCCGGGAAGTAGAAAAACTGAAGTCTCCAAGATCCCTACAGACAGAGGTTTTGCCCGGCCCGGGACTAGGGCAACGCGTGCTCCTCAACAAATGCGACCAGGTGCCCCACCTTCACCATCTCAAACCGCTCAGTTTACCGGTCAAGCCACCAAGAGAGTGCTCAACCACCCCTTGCGTGATCCAAAAGATACCATTAAGAAATAAGCTCCAAAAAATAGCCATGCACCGTCAGGTCATCAGTCATTTCCGGATGGAAGGTTGAAGCTAGGAGTTTTCCTTCGCGGGCGGCCACGGTTTCGCCATCTACCTTTGCTAGCACTTCGACCGAGAGGCCCGTTTTTAGGATCTTTGGTGCTCGGATAAAAGTGGCCGGAATTTTTCGAATTTTTCCTCCCACCACAAAATCCAATTCCGTTTCGAAGCTGTCCATTTGTCTACCATAGGCGTTTCTTTCGATCTCAATACCCATTAGTGCAAGATTGTCCGCCTTTTCCTTCCCGGCGATTTCTTTTGCCATCAAGATTGCTCCGGCACAAGTACCATATAGACCCATCCCGGCTGCGACCTTACTCTTGATCCCTTCCGCCAACCCAAATCGCTTCAACAGCTTACCAATAGTAGTGCTCTCCCCCCCAGGCATGATCAATCCCGCCAGTCCCTCCAAATCTGCCACCTTCCTCACCAAAACCGCCTCCACTCTCTTGAAACGACCTAAAGCCGCCACGTGTTCCTCCACCGACCCCTGTATCGCTAACACTCCAACTTTCATACTATTTGATTACCAACCACGCCCGGCATAACGAGTCTCCAACTCAGAAATGTCCAGGCTAGGCATTGCTTCACCAAGACCTTCTGAACAACGCGCTAAAATCATCGGATCTTGATAATTCATCGTTGCTTCCACAATCGCTTTTGCCCTTGCTGGCGGGTTGTCAGACTTAAAGATCCCACTACCGACAAAGATCCCATCACAACCGAGTTGCATCATCAATGAAGCATCAGCGGGAGTAGCAATCCCCCCTGCCGCAAAATTCACTACTGGCAAACGGCCCCATTTCTTGGTCTCTTCCATAATCTCCATCCCCACCCTCTCGGCTTCCGCCCAATTTTTCATCTCCGACTTACTCATCTTCGTCAGCGCCTCAATTTCTTCATTCATCGTCCGCATGTGTTTCACCGCTTCCACCACATTTCCAGTCCCCGCTTCGCCCTTAGTGCGAATCATACAGGCACCTTCTTCAATCCTGCGCAATGCTTCACCCAGATTGCGCGCACCACAAACAAAAGGGATCTTAAACTTACTTTTATCCACATGATACTTATCATCAGCCGGTGTCAAAACCTCACTCTCATCGATGTAGTCCACCCCCAAAGCTTCTAAAATCTGCGCTTCCACAAAATGTCCGATCCTCACCTTAGCCATCACTGGGATACTTGCCACTTCCATAATTCCCTTGATCATCTGCGGATCACTCATTCTCGCTACGCCCCCCTGTTTACGGATGTCAGCCGGTACTCTCTCTAGAGCCATTACTGCCACGGCACCTGCTTCTTCCGCGATTTTTGCTTGCTCGGGATTGACCACATCCATGATCACGCCACCCTTGAGCATTTGCGCTAAACCTTTCTTTAATTGGGGAGTGTTTTGAGTCAAAAATTCTGCCATAAAAGTTTTTTAGAGTATTTTGCACCCCCAATCTAACCCATTTTCAGCGAAAAAACCAGTTCAATTGACATTAAAGCAAAATAGGCCTAAAGTTAAAGACCACTTTGAATAATTGTGCCTATGAAGAGGCTCACGAGAAAAACAATCAGCTATTTTGGCGGTCATCTACGCAACTCAATCGGACTTAGTTTACTGTTACTCTTTGCCATCGTCGTCGGTGAAATTTGTGTGATGATTTGGCCCTATTTCTTTGCTCAGTTTTTTGACTCTATTGCTACTGGCGCTGATCCGGCAACTCTCTACGATGGATTGATCAGTATTCTCTTAAAAATTTCTATCGTTGGATTCTTTTTTTGGATTTCTTATCAGCTTCGTGATTTTACTAATCGCTACCTCCTCCTCGGCATCCGCAAAAAGATGGTTGCGGAAACTTTTGATTATCTCCACGGACATTCTTACCGCTTCTTTACTGACAATTTTTCCGGCTCCCTTGTAAAGAAATTTAGCCGCATCGTCCGCGCCTTTGAGTCCATCGTTGATAAATTTGTCTTTAGCTTCCTCCCCACGGCAGTCCGGCTTCTCATCGCCCTCGCCGTAATGTTTTTCGTAAGTAAATTACTTTTCGCCGCTATTCTCATCTGGACCGCCCTCTTCATCACAGTCAACTACCTACTCTCAGTCTACAAACTCAAGCACGATATCGCCCGTTCCAAAGCGGAAACCCGGGTCTCTGGAGCACTGGCTGACACCGTAGTCAACAATTTTAACATCAAGATCTTTGCCAATCTGCCCGCCGAAAAAAAGAGCTTTGCCTCCACCACTGAAGATTGGTGCCAAAAGTCAAATACCAGCTGGCGCATCACCAATTACATCGACGCTCTCCAGTCCGGGATGATGGTTTCGTTGGAAATTTTTGTGATGTTCCTTACCCTCGTCCTTTGGCGTGATGGTCTGGTTACAGTCGGGGTTTTCTGGCTAGTTCAAGCTTATGTCCTCGAGATCTTTCAGGGGCTCTGGAATTTTGGCCGCGATATGCGTGATGTCTACGAACGCTTTGCCGACGCTGAAGAAATGATCGAAATTTTAGACCAAGAACACGAAGTACAAGACCAGCCAAATGCCAAAAAATTTACTTACAAAGGCGGCAAGATCGAATTTAAAAACGTCTACTTTGCCTATAAAAAAGAAGGAGAATCTGTCCTCAATGACTTCTCCCTCAAGATTAAGCCCAGCGAAAAAGTGGCTCTCGTCGGGCCTTCCGGCGGTGGTAAATCCACCATCATCAAGCTCATCCTCAGACTCTTTGATCTCAACGCCGGTCAAATCCTTATCGACGGTCAGGACATCGCCCAGGTCACTCAGTCCAGCCTCCGCCGCGAAATCGCTCTCGTCCCCCAAAGTCCCATCCTCTTCCACCGTAGCCTGCGCGAAAACATCCGCTACGGCAACCTGGAGGCTAGCGATCAAGCCATAGAAGAAGCCGCAAAACTAGCATTCTGCCACGATTTCATCCAACGCCTGCCAGAAGGCTACGACACCTACGTCGGCGAACGCGGAGTAAAGCTCTCGGGCGGCCAACGCCAAAGAGTAGCCATCGCCCGTGCCATCCTCAGCAACGCTCGCATCCTCATCCTCGACGAAGCCACCAGCAGCCTTGATTCCGAGTCCGAGCTCCTGATCCAAAAGGCCCTCGACAATCTCATGAAAAACAAGACCGTAGTGATGATCGCCCACCGCCTCTCCACTATCCGCCAAGCTGACCGCATCTTTGTCATCAGAGACGGCGCCATTATCGAAGAAGGCAGCCACGCCGACCTCCTAAAGGCCGAAAAGGACGGAGAAGGTCTCTACCGTAAACTCTGGGATATTCAAAGGGCTTAATATTCGTTAAGCGCCTGGCTTACTGAAAATAACTCTCACTATCCACCACCGGTAGGTCGTCGATCGCGTATTTTTCCATCGCTTCAGCCATAATCCGCGCCACCTGCACATTGGTGATCAGTGGGATATTGAGGTCAATCGACTTCCTCCTAATTACATAACCGTCAGTAACTGCAATTTTGTTGTTGTTTTTAGGGATGTTGATGATCAGTTTTAGTGTTCCGGCAGCCATCGCTTCTACTATTGTCGGCTTTTTGTCGCTGGAGTTTTTATGAAGCACTTCCGCCTTCAGACCGTTTTCTCCAAAGAACTCAGCAGTCCCCTCAGTGGCATAAATTTTAAAGCCCATCGCTTCCAAGGTCTTCGCGGCCGGGATTAATTCTTCTTTATTAGCATTACCTCCGACACTAAAGAGCACTCCGCTACCTTTTTTCGGCATTTCAAATCCGACACTAATCATTGATTTTAAGAAGGCTTCGTAAACGTCTTCTCCAAAACAAGCCACTTCTCCCGTAGAAGCCATTTCCACACCCAGTACCGGATCAGCCCCCTTCAAACGCGGGAAGCTAAATTGCGGAGATTTTACGCCCACGTGATCAAGATCCAAGGTCTTATAGTCTCGAGAATTAAGCAGCTCTTTCCCTTGTTTAGTGACCTTACCTGTTGACTTAGCTAGCATCGATTCCGTAGCAATTTCAATAAAATTATAACCGGTCACCTTCGAAGCAAACGGAAAGCTCCGGCTCGAACGCAAATTACACTCAATCACCATCACACGATTATTCTTCGCCAAAAACTGAATGTTAAACGGCCCACTGATCTCCAGCTCCTTCGCAATTTTCTTCGCAATCTTCTTTACCTGACGAATAGTCTCCATATAGAGCTTTTGTGGAGGTAGCACGATCGTCGCGTCTCCACTATGCACCCCGGCGTTTTCGATATGTTCAGAAATCGCATAGATCACTATCCGACCTTTGTGAGCCACGGCATCAATCTCAATTTCCTTCGCTCCCATTTCAAATTTAGAAACAACCACCGGCGCTTCTTTAGAAATTTTCGCCGCCTTACCGATAAAGAGATCAAAAGATTCCTGATCGTAAGCCACGCTCATCGCCGCTCCCGACAAAACATAAGATGGCCGCACCAACACAGGGTAATCACCAATTTTCTCCACTACTTTATGGGCGTCTGCTCTTTTACTAAACTCCATCCACTTTGGCTGGTCCACTTCCAATTTATCCAACATCGCGGAAAATTTATGCCTGTCTTCCGCACGATCAATATTTTTTGGGTCAGTACCGAGGATGCGCACTCCGGCCTGATCGAGCTTCAAGGCCAGCGTATTTGGCACCTGCCCACCCATCGAAACCACCGTCCCGGTGACGCTAGTGCCCTTCAGCCCACCGTTTTCAAACTCGTAAATGTCCAAAACTCTCTCCAAAGAAAGCTCATCAAAATAAAGCTTGTCACAGGTGTCGTAGTCGGTAGAAACAGTCTCCGGATTGTAATTGATCATCACTGTCTCGTAGCCATTGCGCTCAGCTACTTGCGCTGCATTTACACAGCACCAGTCAAACTCCACACTCGATCCGATACAGTAAGCGCCAGACCCGAGCACGATCACTTTTTTGTTTCTCCCCGGGCTAATATCATGACTATCTCCATGATAGGTCATGTAGAGGTAGTTGGTGCTCGCTGGATACTCGGCCGCCATTGTGTCGATTTGTTTGATGGACGGGAGTATTTCCATTTTTTTCCGTGTTTGGCGGATTTCCATTTCTTCCTTACCGCGCAAAGAAGCTATCTGCCGGTCAGAAAAGCCATGTTTCTTTGCTTGAAGCATTAATTCGCGGTCCAGTTTTTTGGTCTTTTTTAATTGATCGGCCAACTTGACGATATTGTTCAATTTTTCCAGGAACCAGAGGTCTATCCCTGATAATTTAGAAATTTTTTCCGTAGTCCATCCCTGTCTCAAAGCTTCGGCGATCGCCAGGATCCGCTTGGGCGTCGGGTTTTTGATTGCGTCTTCCAGTTTTTCGTTATCGGTTTCCACATAGTCATTGGCCACAAATCCATGCAGTCCCACTTGCAACATTCTCAATCCTTTCTGCATTACTTCTTCAAAGCTGCGTCCGAGCGCCATGATTTCTCCCACCGATTTCATTTCCGTACTGATTTTTTTGGAAATCATCTTAAACTTATTGAGGTCCCAACGTGGAATCTTCAGGGCCAGATAGTCGAGGGCCGGTTCAAAACAGGCTGTGGTAGTTTTAGTGACGGCGTTTTTTAATTCTGGCAGGCTGTATCCCAGGGCCAGCTTCGCCGCCACATGTGCTAGCGGATAACCGGTAGCCTTAGACGCCAAGGCCGAGGATCGACTCAAACGGGCGTTCACTTCAATCACCCGATATTCTTCAGAGTGCGGATCGAGCGCAAATTGGATATTGCACTCCCCGATCACTCCAAGGTGACGAATCACTTTGATCGAAATTTCTCTCAGCTTGTGATATTCAGAGTTGTTTAGAGTTTGAGAAGGGGCTACTACGATACTTTCGCCGGTATGAATCCCCAACGGATCGAAGTTTTCCATATTACAGACCGTGATGCAGTTGTCATAGGCGTCACGCACTACTTCGTACTCCACTTCCTTCCAGCCTTTGAGGTTTTTTTCTACTAAGACTTGCGGACTGTAAGCAAAGGCGTTGTCCAGCATCTCGTCCAATTGTTTTTCGTTGTTGGCAAAGCCGCTACCCATCCCTCCGAGAGCAAATGCCGCCCGGATGATCAAAGGAAAGCCAATTTTTTTCGCTGCTTCCATCCCTTCTTTTTTAGAATTACAGGGGATGCTCTGCGGCACATCGACTTTAATTTTTCTTAATTCTCTATTAAAAAGATCGCGATCCTCTGTTTTTTGGATCACGTCTACCGGAGTGCCCAATACCTGAACGCCATATTTTTCTAAAACACCGGACTCTTGCAGCTCCACGCCACAATTGAGCGCAGTCTGTCCCCCAAATGAGAGAAAAATCCCGTCCGGCCTTTCCTTAGCGATCACTTTTTCGACAAATTCTTTATTAACCGGCAGCGAATAGATCTTGTCCGCTAACCCTCTACTGGTTTGAATAGTAGCAATATTCGGATTGACCAAAATCGACTCGATCCCTTCTTCCTTCAGCACTTTGATCCCTTGAGAACCGGAATAATCGAATTCACCAGCCTGCCCAATCTTAAGAGCACCACTACCCAATACCAAAACCTTTTTAATTTTCTTTTCAATTTTGGCTTTGTAGTCAGATGTCTGGGGCATAAAGCTTTGGAGTTTAAGCAAAAAAATCCTCACGGTCAAGAAAAAGCGGGCAGAATCAATAGATCCCGCCCGGCAAAGGTGAAAGGAGAAAATGAAAAAGGCTGGATTAGCCGAGGTTAACTGTGCCGAGCGATCTCTTCCAAAAGAGCGCTCAACTCGTGAGAATCATGGAGATGTGGCACGATATAGTCCCAGGTCTTGAGGCCGTTCGGACAACAATCGGGCAGATGATGTTCCTGTAACATTGAAATAAATTCTGCGATGCTCAGGTTCCCTCTTTTTCTTGCTAAATCCAACAGCAATTGCTCAGCAAGATTAAGGATTTGACCGAGTATCAAACGAATCGTATCTTCGTCTTCTATGCCGTCAGCAATATATGGAATAAATCCAAATAGATGCATCCCCCTCACCCTCCAGCCTAATGTCGATTTGTAGACTGCAAGAGTTGTTGTGCTTTCCATTTTACCTTA
>CAYMGN010000002.1:0-33368 GCA_964389995.1 uncultured Candidatus Peribacteria bacterium
GTGCTTGCTTGAAGGCGCTGTCAGGAAGGAGATTTTTTAGTGCTCGGAGATTGCGTAAGATCCCTTTGGAGGATTGGGAAAAATTTGCTGAGCTCTGTGGGCAGGTGTTTAGGGATGCGGATGAAATGGATGATGCGGTTGACGCTGGAAAATGCTTTGAAAAATCGATCAATATCTGATCTCCTGAATGAAATTGAGCTGCATATGCCTGGAAGTGCTTTCTCCGAGACTAAGAAACTCAATGAAGATCAAAAATCAGAGATGTCCTTGAGTACAAGAATGGACTTTATCAAAAAAATACAACTCGGTTTTTGGATGCTACTGATGCTTCCGAAGGCGATGGTCAATGTGATTTCTAGCGGGGGGCCTCCAAGTGAAAATTTGCCTAAAAATATGGGGATAGTGCATTGCATCCTCGATATTCTGGAAAGAAAAAGGGGACGGCTCCCTACGTCACTGGCAAAGCACTCAAGAGCAATCAATCGCCTGAAAAAAGATTATTTTGAATATCTCTATGCGCCCACAATAAAAAGAGCGGTGCCAACGCCGGAAGGTTTGGAATCACAGAATCTCGATTGGATAAAATTAGATAACTCTTTTTGCTCTCGCTATTTGAGGGGTCATGTGCCGAAGCAATTTCAAAGTTTTCCGGGGTGGGAGTTTCATTATTTAGAGATCGAGGGCAGGGCGAGGGAGGCAAGATTAGTGATTTAGAAGCGGATCTATCGAGAGCAAGTTTTAAAAATTGCCGTTTTACTAATATGAATTGGGAAAGGGTTGAATTGGATGGTGCGAGTTTTGAAAATTGTGATTTAAGTAGAGATCGGTTTTACTGTAATCAATTAAAGGAGACTAGAATTGTGGATTCTGTCTTAAATTTTCGTAAAATTGGGGGGCCGGATTTTAGAGATAGCTCGATTATTAATTGCAAAATAGTAACAAATGTGATGGAGATGTTGGCTTTTAGTGGTGGGCATTTCTTAAATACTGATGTCGCTTTTTACGGAGAAGATAATCGCTGTGTATGGGTAAAATTTGTGGATGGTGCGATAATAGAAAATGCAAAATTCGCTAGAGGTGAAGGTAAAGATGAAAAAAATGATCTGAACTTTTATAAACTTGAATTTTTAGGAGTTGAGCTGAGGGGGCCTCTTACTATCAAAGGGGTAATAATCGTGGGCTTGCACTTCAATAATCCGATTTTTAATGAGGAAGGTTATCTGGATTTTGTTGATTGTGTAAATCTAGGTGCGACGACATTTGAGAATATGCCTTTTGACAGGATTAGGTGGAGGTCGAGAGGAGATTAGACTTTGATTAAAATAATCAACCGATCAAGCCCTTCACCCGCTGTGCCAACTCTTTAGGAGGCATGTTCAGTTTGACATAGAATTCTTCGGCGCCGGCGGTGGGGGTCGCTTTTTTGAGTTCGGGGCTGCTGAAATTTGAGAGGATTATTACTTTTGCCTGGGGGAATTTTGCTTTTAAGTCAGTGATGAGGTCGAGGCCTGAGGTTTTGTTGTCGCCGAGATCAAGATCGAGGATAAATAGGCTTGGATCTTGATCATGGGAGAGATTTTTTACTTCTTCTACTTTTTGTAAGAGTATCACCTGGTCGGCGATGGTCTCGAGATGCTTTTTGTAGAGCTTTCCCAAGACTGTTTCGTCTTCTACTAAGAAAATTTTTGTCATTATTTCTTTAATATATAGCCTTCTCCCCTAACTGTACGGATCCATTCTATCCCTTCTGACTCGAGCACTCCCCTTAGCGACTGGACAGCTGACCTGAGGTTGCGATTTTTGGTCGAGGTTGAATGGTCTCCCCAATAATTCTCTATAAGGTAACTCTTTGTCAATAGGGTTTCCGGATTGTTGATAAATAAAGATAAGAGCCTTTTATTTTTAGGGGTGAGAGACTTGAGGGGGTGATTTTTATAAAGGAATTGATTTTTTTTTGGCTCGTAGACGAGGCTGGAATAGCTAGTTTCTTGGCTTTTTGCTTGAGGTTTTGGTGCTCTGCCCCATCTTTTAACCCTAATGGAGAGCTCCCGAGCATTGTAGGGCTTGGATATATAGTCGTATGCACCTAATTCAAAAGCCCTTTCGAGATATTTGATCGAAGTACAACAGGTGACAAAAATTATCGGAATGTCTACGGATCTTTCTTTCATCTGTTTGCAAAGCTCCAAGCCGTCTAAACTGTCTGCGCCAAGCATGATATCGATGAGGGCGATGTGATAATCTTTATTGAGTAGCTTACCCCAACTTTCCTCATAGTTCGTGGCAATCGATACGAAACAGTGGCTAAATGAGTCCTCAATAATTTTTTTCAAAGACTGGGCCACCAGGAGCTCGTCTTCGACGATTAATACGTTCATTTATGAAAAATTTATGACAACTCTTTGGTATATTATTGATTTTGTTTTAATTTATAAAGGAGTGCGTTAGAATTCTGCCATGATTGAAAATAAGGATCACCTGCAGCATTTTTTATTTAATATTTTGACGATATTAAATTCTTACGTTGCTGATTTAGGAGATTCGGAGGATAAAGAGACAATCACTAACCTGATCCAAGCGGTAGTCTTGATAGTGGCTCATGAGGATTTTTTGCTCGATAGAAAGACAAAAATCGTGGCTGAGGAGTTTCAGATCGGAGAATTACTAGAACTCTTAGTAGATATCTATGGCAAAGAATCTGTAAAAGTTAATTATGCCAATAAAGATCAAAAAATCAAAATCGGAAAGTATTATTTCTGGGAAGCCTTGAAACAGCTTGTGGCTTGCTTACTGCGCCATAATGAAAGTATAGAAATAAAGTATAGCGATCATCAGCTGCATATTGCCGCAAAAGTACCTGAGTCCGCTATGAATACAGAGGCTGAGCTTTCTAAAATTCTCAAAACGAGCTTAGCTTTGGATATGACTTTTCAATGTTGTGTGGCTTTGACCATTTTCAAGAAAATTGCCAAAGGGCTGGAAGTGAAAAATGATAAAGTTGTCATTTTTTTGTAATACCTATATGTAAATAACTTTATTAGGATGTTGTAAAGTTATTTATGATGAGATGTTAGAATTGAATAAAACAACTGACCCTACTGAACTTTCGTCTGAAAGCAATGAATTTGTGCATGATCTGCGCAATTTGATGGGGCTGATACAGTTTGTGTTTAACGTGCATGGATCCGAACTTGATGGTGTGCCGAGACTTAAAGCCTTGAAAGAAAAATATGATGATATTTGTGATTTGATCAGGGAAACTAATGCGGGGCCGAGTTTGAGACTGGCGGCGCTGGCTATTGTCCAAGAAGCAAATGTCATCTGCCACGAATTAGATGAAATCATGCTAGAAATAGTGGAAACAAGAGAAACTGATTTAAGAGGACATGAGATTGTAGTGAGATGTCTGAAGTATTTTAGAGAAACACTTGAGGCTTATAAGGATGAGAAAGAAAATGTGGCGGAGATAGCCTGCTCTTCTTTTCTTGAATGTTTTACCAAGTGTTTGAGAAACTACTTTGAGTATCAAGGTATCACGCTTTCTTTTCGAGATTTTACAGATGGAGAATTAACAACGATCTCGATGCCGGAGCTGGCATTGTTTAATATCATTTTAGAATTAGTGAGGAATGCTGCTGACTCTATCGAATTAGCGGAGATAGGTGACGGGATGGTGGAAATTGAGCTGAGAAGAGCTTCAGGGGATTTTGCTCTGCCTGGAGTGTCAGTTTTGATCAGAGACAATGGCCACGGGATCAGTAATGGCTTTGAAGACTATATTTTTAAACGAGGAGCTACCACTAAATTAATGGGTACTGGTAAAGGCCTAGCAATGATCAGAGATATTCTCAATAAGTATGGAGGGCAAATTAGCTTGATCTCTAATTCACGACGGGGAGCTGTTTTTGAAATATTCTTTTTGCAACCAGATGACGTTGAAAATCTAATGACTGATTGTAACGAAGTGATGCTATCTATGATTGCTGAGGAGGAGTGATTTTTTTTGGGAGGGTAATGATAAATACTGCTCCTTGGTGCTCATTGTCCTCGATGGAGATTTGGCCGCCGTGGGCCTCAATGATTTTTTTGCAGATGAAGAGCCCCATCCCGATGCCTTTGCCTTTGCCAATGCTAGAATTTCCGGTGGAAAATTTGTTAAAAATTTCGGTTTTTTCTTGGTCAGGGATCCCTCTACCATTGTCAATGATGCGGATTTCAAGATCTGAGGGAGTTTCAGTTAACTTGAGGGCGATTTTAGCGTGATTTTCCGGTGTGAATTTTGCGGCGTTGGTCAGGAGATTGAGGCATACCTGGCGCATTTGGTCGAGATCGATGGATATTTCTCTAATGCTGATATCGGAATGAAAACTAAATGTAAGCCCTTTGCGCTGGGATTGGAGCTGAAAGCCGTGGAAGATTTTTTGGAAGAAAGCTTCCGGATTAACCGGACTGAGATGGAGATTGATTTTGTTGAGGTCATACTTTTCGACATCGAATAGCTTTTGGCTGAGATTTTTGAGGGCGTCGAGGGACTCAAGGACTGTTTGTAGTTCTGTTTGGACCTCGGATACGTGTTCGTGACTATCGATGATATCGATCAATTGAAACAGCGCGATGCTAAGCGGAGTGCGAAATTCGTGTGAGGTAACGGCAATAAAATCGCTTTGTTGTTTGACCAGTTGTTCGATGTCCTTGATCTTATTTTTTAATTCTTGAGTCTTTTGATTGATGATGTTCTTCATAATGTTGTTTTCTTGCTCGAGATTCTGCTTGATGAGGATATTCATCCAGGAAACTTCGAGATGAGTTTTGACTTTTTTGATTTCATCGATTTCTTCTAATGAATAAGCGGCGCCATCGGATTTTTCGCCGAGGAGAAATAGTCCGATCAACCTGTTTTCCGTAAAAAGTGGAGTGCAGATTTCGGCTTTGAGCATCTTCATTTTTACGGAGAGTATTTTTTTGAAGGGGTCTGAGAGTTTGAGATATTGGATTTCTTTCTTCACTAGTAATGGGGTTTTTGAGGTTTTGAGAATTTCAGTGAACTCGTCGTCTTTGTATTGGGGAATATTCATTTCTAGAGTTTGTTTGCGGACAGAAAAAATTTCGGCGCGGCTGAGATGGAGTTTTTGGATAAAGCTTTCTTCGATCAAGCTTTGGAGGGATTCGTAAGTCTTGCAGTGATAGGCGCGGATGCAGACT
This sequence comes from uncultured Candidatus Peribacteria bacterium, assembly GCA_964389995.1. Classification (GTDB taxonomy): domain Bacteria; phylum Patescibacteriota; class Gracilibacteria; order UBA1369; family LOWO2-01-FULL-3; genus CAYMGN01. Next base: position 5,203 of record CAYMGN010000002.1, read on the forward strand.
TCGACCACAGTGTTTTTAAATTCTTGCACTCCCCTACCGGTAAACTTCGGTAAATTTTGAAAAATGATGTAAGTGAGGATAAGGGAAATGACACTGCTGACGATAAATGAGAGTCTTTCACTCAAAAAAGATTCGGTGAGGGAGATTAATAAAATTTCTGAGGCTAAAAATGCGGTGATGAGGATGAGGTACATCAAGGCGTTGAGAGCGAGTGTGGAAAACTCGAAAAAGCGGAATTTGCGGATAGCGATAAAGGTGGGGACGCTGAAAAATAACAGTGAGACCACTACTTCTGACTGGAGGATGAAAATGTTAAATAGAGGCAAAATCACGTTGATAACCATGGCAAAAATATAGAAGGCAAAAAATCCAGTTGCGGCCATGGAGATTTTTTTGCGATCGATGCCTTGAGTTTTGATGATCTTGTAGATGGCAATGACGACGGCAATAGCGAGATGAATCAAAATATAAATACCATACAGAGGATGCATGGGACCTAAAATGTCAGCTACCCAAATGCCGTCTTCGATGATCTGTTCCTCCAAAACCAGAGGTGTAAAAGTGGTGAGGATGAAGAAAAGGGCGTAAAACAATAGCAGTGGATAGCTAAGCTTTTTGGGCCATTTGAAGGTTTTTTTGGGGAAGAAATAGAAGAATATAGGGACGCAGATGGGGATCAAGGTGGATAAACCATAGGCCAAGCGGCCAAAAACGAATGAAAGTTGGGGGTAGATGCCGGGCGTAAAAAGTGAAATGTAGAGTGAAAGTGCCCACAAAGAACCAAAGAGACAGAAAAAGAAAAAGGTCTGATTGCTTCTTTTTTTGTGATTGGCAGAGAGGGTGATGATCCCTAAGAGGAAACTGATCAGTGCGGAAATGCCAAACAGGATGGTTAGATAGAGCATTGCTCAAAGAGTAGAGCGGGAGCGGCCGCTAGTCAATAGCGCTCAATCTATTTGTCACTATTTTGTCACTTCCTGAGGTTGTCGGCGAAATTTTTCCTTAGGTAAGCTGATGAGATCGGCAAAAGTTCTGAGTGAGCCGAGCATGATGGTGTAGTGTTCGCTGAGGGATCCGGGGACTTCGATGAGGCCTGCTCTCTTGACGATGTTTTGAAATCTGGATCCTTGCTCTGCTTCTCCGATGACGGCGAGGTTGTCCTTGATATCATCGGGGATGGAGTCCATGAAATTTTGCAACATGATCGGGAGATAGCCTGTACGGCGGATTTTGGGACTGGTGATGGAGCAATTGTAGAGAAAAACTTGGCCATCGGGAGTGATATCGGGGCCTTGGTAGCTTTTTGAGGTGTCGATTCTTTCCTTAATGCTTTGATAAAATTGGTTGAAGTCTCGTTCGTACTGAGGATCTTGAGTGGCGGTATAGGCGTAGGGATGGCCCCATTCTTCGGAGTGGAAGGCTTCTCGTAAGGTGCGGACATTGCCAAAGCTAATGCCGAGGATTTCGGCTGTGTCTTGATCTCGGAGGAGAGTGACGATTGCTTTGTCTAGGAATTTTTGTCTGAGCTTTTCGTGGGTTTTGTCCGGGTCCATTACGAGGACCATTGGCTCCTTACAGCAAGGGCAATCGGGAATCATCGGCGAAAAATCGATTACCTCTATGGGGATGTCTTGTCCGCTATTGGCGTAAACGTCTTTTGCTGAGAAGCGCATTCCTTCTGGTTTTGTGCTGTCGCAAGGGGGGCAGGTGACGTAATTGAGCCAATCATTGCTAAAGGTGAGACGGAAAAAATCGGAGATTTCTCTGATTGCGCTTTCGTCCAGGGGTGAGTAGAGAGTTTCTATCCTTGCTTTGGGGATTGGTTTTTCTGCTGTTTGCTGGAGAGGATCGGTATCTTCCTTGATCCAGTTGAGAGTGTATGGGGCGTATTCTGAGCGGATATGCTCTGGCAAATCTCGATAGGCCGTTACTGTGCCTCGACAACGCGGAGAGCCACATTTGCAATCTTGCATCTGCCAGTTGCTGTTTTCGGACATGGCATAGTCCCAACAGATTTCTTCGCCGGGTTTGATTTCGCGTCTGGTGACGATGGCTACGGCATTATCTGGCAGTCCTGGGACACGGTAGCCATCGACTAAGCCGCAGTTGGGGTCGCAGGAATGATTGATTTGTTCTGCGAGGCCATGGTGGAGGGCGAAGCTGTCAGGGCCATTTTGTACTACCCGGTCTATGAGCCAGGTCCAGCCCAGGGATTGAATGTCTTCTGCTCTAAATGTTTGGCCGTACTGGGGATCAAAGGCGGCGATTAATTCTCCGGGGTTGATTTTTTCGTGGGCGAAGACGCCGATGCCTTTTTCTGGACTTTGTTTGATGGTAGCTTTGGGGTTATCGAGGGGGTGGGGGCGGTATTCGATGTGACTAGAGTTTAGCTGCATCAGTAAGCGTTGGCTGAGGAGAGCAGATAAATTCTTAGTTTCTTCATCGTTTCGCTCGGATGCGGATTCTGATGATCTTTCAACTTCGTAAGTTGTTTGTTCTTCCATAATAAATTTGGTTAAGTGTATGCGATGATTTGTGGGGGCTCAATGGAGTTGAAATTGCTGCGCTGGCTGTGCATGTAGGCGCCGGCATTACGGATGCGGAGTTTGTGTTTTTTGGGGTCAATGTTGCTGCTGAGAGTGACAATACCGAGATGGTCGCCGGAGTCACAGGTGGGGCCGTAAAGTTTGTAGGGAATAGCAGGAGCCTCTTGTTGGCCATGAGCGTCTAAAACTTCGATGTTGTATTGCCATCCGTGGACGGCATAATCGCTAAACGAACCGAAGACTCCATCGGAGAGATAGAGGACTTCTTGTCCGTTTCTGGTTTCTTTTGCGAGGATGGGAACGATTAATTCGATGGAATTTGCTACTAGGGCTCGACCGAGTTCGATGATCAGCTTGTGGTCATTTCTAAGACCATCGGGCAGTCGTCGTTTGAGTTTTCTGAGCGATTGGTTAATCACTTGCATGTACTGACTTAGATCATAGTTTTCATGTTCGAAATAGCTGACAGGGATGCCGCCGCCGACGTTGATACTGCCTAAAGACGGCGATTTTTCTGCGACGTCGATGATTTTGTCGATGGCGCTGGAGTAGGTTTGTGGTGATGAATTTTGAGAGCCGGTGTGGACTGAGATCCCTGGGGTTAGCCCTTCGGAAGCAATATAACGAATCATTTTGACGACAGATTCTGGAGTAGCGCCGTATTTGCTGGAAAGATTGATCCCGGCGGCGGAATTGTTGGTGGCCATTCTGACTGCTATTTCCAGATTTCTGGCTGTGTCGTATGGAGAAACAGCAGCGATGATTTTGTTAATTTCGGTTTGAGTTTGAGCGGTAAAATGGTCTACATCATAATCTTCGGAGGCGCGATGAATATCTTTGGCTTTTTTGATCGGGTGATTAAACAAGATCTTGGCTGCGGGGGCGAGCTTTCTGATGAGGTCAATCTCGCCAAGAGAGGCACAGTCAAAAGCGTCGATGCCTTCTTGATAAAGAGTTTGGACGATGAGCTCGAGAGGGTTGGCTTTGACGGCGTAGGCGACGAGTGCTCTTTCATCTTCGGGCAAGAATTGTTCCTTATAGAAACGTGCTGTTTGGCGGAGTTTGTTGAGATCGAGGAAGTAGAAAGGGTCTTCAGCGTTCATTACATCACTGTAAGCTTCCTGAATTGCTTGCTCGCGACCGATGCCCTCGAGTAATTCTGGGGATTGAGGGTCGTTTTGGAGTTGTGGTTGATAGTCCAATCTAGGCATTCAATATTTTTTATTGATATGCCAAAAACACTAATCCCCCAACTGTCGGAAAACTGTCGGAAAATCAGTGATTTTATTCTGGAAGATTGATCTGGTAGCCGACCCCATGTACGGATTGGATGGTTTTATATTCAAAATCGGAGTCGATTTTTTTTCTTAATCTTTTGATTGTAGAAGGAACGACATTTGAGTGATATCCAGGCTTTGATTTCCAGATTTTTTGGAGAATTTCTTCAGTGGGGACGGCGTTGCCATGTTGTTCGACCAGAAGTTGGAGGATTTTTGTTTCGCGATTCGAAAGAGTGATGTCTTTACCGGATCTAGTTACTTTATTTTGCTGCCAGTAAAAGGCGAAATCGCCGATTTTTTCTACTCTTTGGGCGATAGAATAGCGGCGGCTGATGGCATTGATACGAGCCAAAAGTTCGGAATCATTAAAAGGTTTTGTGAGGTAGTCATCTACGCCTTTATTTAAAAGATTGATTTTGATATCGACCTGACTGATACCGCTAAGGACGAGGATGGGTATATTGATATGCTTTTTACGGAGGTGGAGGACTAGATTATCTCCCGATCGGCCGAGTAAAATAAGATCCAGTAAAAGTATATCTACTTTAGGAAAATTTGGTTTTTTGATGACGTCTTCGACTGAGGAGTATTGATTGACTTGATGGCCATGACTTTTCAGGACCTTTTCGAGCCTTTCTGACTGAGACTGATCATCTTCTACTAGAAGTATTTTCACGATGTCATATTTTATCAAATAGAACCACTGGCGCTGCCCGGGCTGGACTGAGGTGGCTGAAAATTTTGTAACTGACTAGTTGTAGTGTATTTTACTGGTCTTTTGATGTCAATTTTTTTCTAGAATATTGGTAAAGCCTTTCCAGAGCAGCTCCGAGGGGTCATTCCTCCTCCACATGCGCAATTTTCTTATGCACACGGGCTTTTTTGGCGTTTTCGATTAGGTCTTTGACCATGGTTTTGAGTTCTTGCATGAATTGGCCCGGTTTGTAGTGGCCGCGTTCGATGTCGCGGAGTTTTTTTTCCCATTTTCCGGTTAGTTCCGGGGATTTTAGGAGGTCGTTTTGGATGGTTTCGATGAGGTCGATGCCGGTTTGGGTCGGTTTGAGGGATTTGCGTTTTTTTTCGATGTAGTTGCGTTTAAATAAAGTCTCAATGATGCCGGCCCTGGTGGACGGTCTGCCAATGCCGTTTTCTTTCATGAGGTCGCGGAGTTCTTCGTTGTCGACGTGTTTGCCTGAGGTCTCCATGGCGCGGAGGAGGGTGGCCTCGGTGTAGGGTTTTGGTGGGGTGGTGTTTTTTTCTTGGAGGGAAGGTTTGTGGGGGCCTTTTTCACCTTTTTCGAAGTTGGGGAGAATCTTGTCTTTGCCGCCTTTTTTCTTTGGGAAGAGGACGCGCCAGGTGGGATTGAGGATTTGTTTGCCGCGGGCTTTAAATTTTAGTTTGGCGACTTTGCCTTCGACAGTGGTTTTGGCGATTTCGCAGTCGGGATAGAAAACACCGATAAAATGGCGGGCGACCAAGTCGTAAATGAGCTTTTGGTTTTGGTTGAGGCCTTTGGGATAATTGCCGGTGGGGATGATAGCGTGATGATCAGTGACTTTTTTGTCGTCGAAAGTTTTTTTGGATTTGCGGATTTTTTTGGAGAGGAGCGGGGTGATGAATTTTTCGTAGGGGGTGAGATTTTTGAGAATGCCCTTCACTTTTGGGTAGAGATCAGTGGGTAAATAGGTGGTGTCGACACGAGGGTAGCTGGTGAGTTTTTTTTCGTAGAGGGATTGGATGATTTTGAGAGTTTGGTCGGCACTGAAGCCAAATTTTTTGTTGGCGGCGACTTGTAAGGAAGTGAGATCAAAGAGTTTTGGCGGTGATTCCTTGCCCTTCTTCTTGGTAAATTTGATGATTTCAAATTGCTCGTCTTTGATTGCGGCGATGATCTCCCGGGATTTGGCTTGATCTTTAAATTTCTTTTTGGAGCAGGAAAAAATAGTCTCGCGGTACTCGGTCTTTAGTTCCCAGTATTTTTCCGGTTTGAAGTTTTCGATTTCTTTGTGGCGCTCGACGATCAGGGCGAGGGTGGGGGTTTGGACGCGGCCGATGGAGAGGACTTGTTTGTAGCCACCGTATTTTAGAGTGTAGAGGCGGGTGGCGTTGAGGCCGAGGAGCCAGTCCCCGATTGCACGGAGGCTGCCGGCGGCGTAGAGATTTTGAAATTCTTCGTTGGGACGCAATTTTTCGAAACCTTCCTTGATCGCTTCGTTGGTGAGAGAGGAGATCCAGAGCCTTTTGACTGGGGCTTTGCAGCCGGCTTTTTGCAAAACCCAGCGTTGGATTAATTCCCCTTCTTGCCCGGCATCACCACAGTTGATCACTTCTGCGGCTTTATTTACTAATTTTTTGATGACGGCAAATTGATCGGCGATACCGGAATTCTTTTTCAGCTTGATCCCAAAACGCTTAGGCATAATCGGGAGATGATGGATTTGCCAGCGCTTGAAATCTTGATTGTAATCGTGAGGCTCTTTGAGGGTGCAGAGATGGCCGTAAGTCCAGGTGACTTGGTAACCGTTTCCCTCAAAATATCCCTGTTTTTTGGTTTTTGCACCAAGGATCTGCGCGATTTCACGGGCGACACTTGGTTTTTCGGCGATGCATAGTTTCATGGGTTCACATTCTACGATGAGGTTGGGGAAAAGACAATTGACTTAGCAAAACATTATTGAGAGTTGAGATCAGCTGTGTGATTAATTACAATTTTGTCATAACTAATTTAGCGATATGGCATGGAAAGTTTTGGGCTTGGGAGTGGCTACTTTGGACTATTTAGCTCTAATTCCTCACTATCCAAAGCCTGATGAGAAAATCCGCTGTAATGATGTGCTGACGCAAGGTGGGGGAAATTGCGCTAATACTTTAGTGGCACTTTCTAGATTAGGTGTAGAAACCACGATTATTTCATCTGTGGGAAGTGATCATGTCGGTGAGAAAATCAAGACTGACCTAGATAAAGAACGGGTGAACACGAGTTATATTGCTGTTAAAGGCTCGAATTCGCCATTTTCTTTTGTTGCGATTAGTGAAAATGATGGAAGCCGCACTATCTTTCATCGTGGAGGTCCGGAGTATGATTTAGATATTTTGCCTGATGAGATTGAAGTTATTTTGGAAGATTTTGATTGGCTGCACTTGGATGGACGTTTTGGTCTTAGTGCAATGAAGCTTGCAAAGTTAGCAAAAAAGATGGGAATGCGTATATCGGTGGAAGCAGAGCGAGTGGGACTGAATGCAGAGAATTTATTTAAATACGCGGATATAGTGTTTACAGCCAAGGATTTTCATCGAGATTATTTTGGAGACTTGAATTTGGTCAAACACTTAGATCGGATCATTGAACAAGGATCAAAAATTGCGATAGTGACTTTAGGTAAAGAAGGGGCGCTAATGAAAACTGAGAAAAATGAATTCAAAATTGCAGCTGATAATGCGAAAGTAGTTGATACTACTGGCGCAGGAGATGTTTTTATTGGGGCTTTTATTTATGGATGCTTGAATCGTTGGAGCGAATTAAAGTGTCTGCAATTTGCGACAAAAGTAGCGTCTAAGAATTGTGAGGGGGTGGGGGGTAGATATTCTGTTTAAGAGTTTTTTGATAATTATCAACTAAATTTTAAATAATTATCAACTAGTACTTTTCTAATTATCAACTGTTTTTAGAATAATTATCAACAAGCCTCCCAATTTCATTTTGATCATTTGGTCAAATCGACTGCTAAAACTAGGCTTCAGTTTGCTGTGAATTGGCATCGGATTTTGAATCACTTGCTTTGTTTGATTGCGATTGAGAGCGAGTGATCAGGTCTTTGACATCGATACCGAGGGTCTTGCGTAATCCCTCTAGCATACTGCCAAAACGGGCGCCGCTGTCAGCTGATGACATGAAGTCCATGAAGTTTTCCGGTTTTTGATCTCCGGTTTGGATGACCTTCATTTCAGCGTCTTCGTAGGCTTTGGCGATGGCGACTCCGACGTCTTTGTCTTTTTCGATGTATTTCTCGCCGAGTAGGGCCAAGAGACCTTCTTCAGCAAATTTGGAGAGGGCGATGGCCAGTTTTTCTTTGGCTTCGGCTTCGGCGAGACCTTTTTCGAGGATAGCCTTGGCTTCACCTTGACCGATGGCGGCGGCTTTTTCTCCCAGACCTTTACCAGCTAAGGATTCGGCTTCTCTCTGACCTTGTGCTTCGCGGATATTTGATTGCTTGATCCCTTCGGCTTCTTCAACCAGGGCTTCGGCTTCGATTCTTTTTTGCTCTACTTCCCTGACCTTGATCACGGCCATTTCTTTTTCGGTGGTGTTTTTCTTTTCTTCTTGAATGCTTTGGAGAGCTTTTTCTTCGGCGATACCGACTGTCTTTTTGCGGTCGGCATCACGAGCTTCGGTGGTTTCCTTGGCCACGATCTCTTCGATTTCCGCCTCCTTGCGAGCATTAATTTGAACGATCTTGGCTTCCTTTTCATTGACGGCGACTTCTTCTTCGGACTTTCTTTTAATAAATGAGGAATGTTGGCGCATAATGGCAGAAATGATTTGCTCTTCACCATCGTCATCAGAGATATCCATGAACTCGATATTGAGGACCTTCACGCCCCAAGCGGAAACTTGAGAACGCACTTCTTCTAAAAATGATTGTCCCAGGATGGAACGTTCGGTCATGATACCCTCGATCTCATTGGAAGCGAGGATTTTACGGACGGCACCACGGAGTACTTCGAGTAATTCGTTTTCGAGATCGGCAAAACTGGAGACACGTTGAGCGGCTTTGGCTGATTCACTAGCGTCAATCTGGAAAAAGGCGGTGACATCTACCTTGAAGGGCGCTTTTTTACTATCGTATGCGCGATATTTTTCTAAAGGGAGTTTAAAAATGGAAACGGGCATTTTTTTGACTTCGACACCGAAAAAAGGAATCCAAGAAGGAACTTTATAATAGACGTTTCCGACACTGGTGTCCTTACCATAGACCACGGATTCTTTGCGTCTTTGCACTACATGCACTTCATCGGGAGAAATAACTACCCGCCAAATGGCTGCTAGTATAAAAAGAATGACAAGAAAAGACCCTCCGGCGATGGATAAAATAATTGTGAGTTCCATGGTAGATTGATAAGTTGGATAGAAAATCAAACTTAAATTACGCCAAGAAACTGGATATTGTCAAATGCATTGACAACCGAAGCAGAAAATCTTAGGATTGTGTACTTTAAAAATCAAATGTCGGAAAATCCAAAAATAATTATCGACGTTGTCTGTGAGCATTGGGATATGCGGCCTGGGGCTGAACGTACTAGTGATCAAGCGGCAATCCAGATTGATGAGGAAGGAAATATTGTTACGATGAAGGCTGCAAGGGCTGAGAGCTCTGATGTGGCCAGCTTTCTCAATGCCCCTAGTGAAGGGCGGGAAATGATGGCGTTTGAGGAGTTGGAAGCAAGTCTGCAAAGAGAATATGCCGGGCGACGAGGAGTAGAAAAGCGGGGAATTGCTGCTCATGCAAAGCATTTTTGTTTGGAGTTGGGGTTGGCGGATGGCGATCGATTTGATTTGGAGCGACTGAGGGATTTGCGGATTGTGGATCTGGGTTGTGGTGCTGAGCATCATGAGCGCAGTGGTGAAGCCAATTTTTATCCCTGGTTGGTGCGAGGGCTGCATTTATTGGGGGCCGATGTGACCGGGGTGGATCGTGTTTATCCGAAATTCGTTGATGGTGAGCCGGCGGTGGAGCAATGGGATTTTTTGCAGGCTGATTTGATGCAACCAGATGCCATTGGTGCGATAGCGGATAACTCAGTGGATATCGTCAATGCGAGATTGTTAATCGGTTATGACGATCGATATTACACTTCCCCATCATTGAATAACGGTTTTTGTCCCAACCTCGATAACAATTTATATCTGGACGCTGAGAGAATTATCTGCGAACACGTGTTGCGTATTTTAAAGCCGGAAGGTCTCTTTTTGATCAACCATAAACATCTCTATCAAAAAGTTGGGGGGCCGCTTTTGTATTCATTGGAGATGATCAATGGGCATGGTTTGGCGAGGATAGAAAATATCCAGCATGTGGATAAGTCTAGCGTGAATTTGGGGTGATACTTAGTTAAATTCACGGTTTATTGACATAATGGCGTGAATTTGATATTATTCTGGGGTAAATTCACGTTTGTTTATGTTAGAAAAAATCCAAGAATTAAAAGTAGAGTTTGAGAAATTGCGTCAGGGTAAAGAATCTTTGTTGCGATTGATTAGTGAAGCGGAGTTGCCGGAGAGTGTTTATAATTCTAATGCGATCGAAAACTCGACTTTGACGATCAAGGAAACGGAAAAAATCTTGATGGAATTGGAGGTTACGAGGAATGTTTCATTGAGAGAAGTTTTTGAGGCGAAAAATTTGGCGCGGGTGAGTGAATATATTGCAGAAAAGGCAAAAACTGAGGAGTTGGACTGCGAGCTGATCCTCTTGCTGCATAAAATGCTAATCACTAATATCGAGGACGAAATTGCCGGGAGATATCGAGAGACGGGAGAATACGTGAGAGTGGGGACCTACATTGAGCCGGCACCGGAAAAGGTGGCAGGGATGATTGAGGGGGCGATTATTGAGTATCGCAGCGCTATTGATCAATCTTTCATCAAAAAAATTGCGCGTTTTCATTTAGAATTTGAGCATATTCATCCTTTTTTGGATGGCAATGGGCGGATTGGGCGGATTTTGATTAATTTTCAATTATTGAGACTGGGGTTTCCGCCTTTGATCGTGAGAAATAAAGAAAAGCAGGACTACTATGATTGCTTTAAAGAATACGAAAAAAATGGTGCGACGAAGAGAATGGAAAAAATTTTGACCTTGGCACTTTTAGAGTCATTTCACAAGAGAATTGCCTATTTGAAGGGGCAAAAAATCATCAAGGTGAGTGAGTATGCAAAAAATGTCGAGCGCTCGCTGCCGGCTTTGCTCAATGCTGCCAAAAGACAGACGATAGCGGCTTTTAGGGAAAAGAATGTTTGGATGATTGGTGTTTAGCGTTATCAGTGTATAATGTGGATAAAAACAATGGCTATGAAAAAGTTTTTTATTTTAATTTCGTTGCTGAGTTTTGCGGCCTGTTCTGCCTCGAACAATGATTCCGAAAAGGTTGAGGATCTTGATCTACCTGAAGAAGAAGCGGTGGCTGCTCCGGAAGTTTCGCTGGAGATTGGTGAAGAAAAAGAGCAAAGCGATGTCCGGGAAGATGGTCCAGAGAGCTTGGAGGAAAGCTTTTATGCGCTTCCTGATCAGTATTTTATGGCGCCGCTGACTGAGGAGGAGAGGCAAGAGGCGATTGTGGTTTTGGATCCGGACAACTATTATCTAGAGTTTCAGCCGCGGATGTGGGATGGGAGTGGGAGTTTTGCGATTTTTATTGATCCGGATGGAGACTATCTCTATGCCTTGGAGACCAAAGGGTGTGGGCCGATTTGTGAGCAGGAATTGTATTTTTTGCAGTGGATGGAGGGGAGTTTTGTGGATGTGACAGAGCAATACTTGCCGACGGAGTTGGATCTGAGTCCACCGGCGGCCGATGCTGAGTTTGCGCCTTTGTTTGTGCTCCCGCAGTTTGGTACGCGGATTGAAGTGATCAATCAGTATGATCAGGAAGTTTTGGCGGAGCTGGTTTGGACTGGAGGGAGGTTTAGTTTGGAACAATGAATAAATTTCTTAAAATAGTGAGTTCGGATTTACTTGAGCTTGGTGGGGGTGGGAGCGGTAGTTTGCTAGTTTTTGTGCCGGTGGCTTTGCTGTTATTGGTGATTTGTATTTATTTCGTTTTGATTGGGATGATGGCGAAAAATATTAAGGTCAAGACACTAAAAAGTGATCAATGGAGGATTTTTAAGCAGTTGCGTCTGGCGGCTTTGGAGCAAAATCCCAGTTCTTTTGGGGAGAGTTTGGCGGAGGCGAGGCGGCTGAGTGATGGAGAATGGCAAGCTAGAGCGCAAAAGTCGGTGGATGAGCAAGAAAGAGATACTTTGCTGGCATTTGCATCATGGGAGGCGGTGGGGATGATTTTTGTTTTTTTGAAGGAAGGGAGAAAAGTGGGGTCATTTGGTGGATTGTGGGTGAAAAAAGATTTTAGGCGCAAAGGAGTGGGCGAACAATTGGTAAAAAAAGCACTGGCTTGGCTCAAAGATGCCGGGGCGAAGGAAGTGACTTTTTGGAATAATGCGGAAAATGAGGCTTCGACTAGTCTCTATCAAAAATTAGGATTTCAGGAAACTGGCGACCAGAAGCCGCTCGATTCTGATCCCAGTAAGTTGATTAAATTGATGAGGAAGGAGATTTGAGATAAAGGATTTAATTACCTTCGACGTAGCTCTTAAAATTATTAAGGATTGATTGCCAGCCTTGTTTTTGCATTTCTGCCGTGTTTTCTGTTTCGGCGTCGAAGGTTTCGATTATTTCTGTTTCGGAAGGGCTTTTTTCGATGAATGCTACTGCTACTTCGCGCTGGTCCTCCATCTTGTAGGCAATTAGCTTATGTTGCTCGACAGCGGTGTAGACTCCGGCAAAATCGAAGCCGACGCTGCCATCCTTGGCTTCCATGCGAGAGAGAAACTTGCCACCGACTTTGAGGTCGTTTTCGGCCTTGGGCGTGTGCCAGTCTGGGGAGGCATTGTTCCAGTTCTTGATATCATCAGGGGTAGTCCAAGCTTGCCAGACTTTGGCAATTGGGGCTTGGATTAGAGCTTGGACGGTGATTTTTGCGGTTGGATTCATAATTTTTTTTAGCAGTTAGTTATTCCCAGTTTAGTGGAGTTTGCTTTTTGTGAGCAAGGGGAGATAAGATAAAAAATATAAAATGATAATATCGAAAAATGCAAAAAGTGATTTTAATTACAGGGGCTTCATCGGGGATGGGCAAGGTGACGGCTGAGGATCTGATCAAGAAAGGACATATCGTTTACTGCGCGGCGCGAAAGGTTGAGGAGATGGCTGATTTGGAAGAATTAGGCGGCAAGGTGGTCAGGATGGACGTGACCAAAGAGGAGGACTTGCAGGCGGTGGTGGAGCAGATCTTAGAGGAAGAAAAATGTATTGATGTGCTTTGGAATAATGCCGGTTTTGGGCTCTATGGTCCGGTGGAAGAGATTCCGATGGAAAAAGTGCGTTATCAGTTTGAAGTAAATCTTTTTGGGCTGGGGCGTTTGACGCAATTGGTTTTGCCGCAGATGAGGAAACAAAAATCGGGGACGATTATCAATACTTCGTCGATGGGGGGCAAGATGTATACGCCGCTGGGGTCTTGGTATCATGCGACGAAACATGCCTTGGAGGGGTTTTCTGATTGTTTGCGTTTGGAATTAAAGGAGTTTGATATTGACGTGGTGCTTTTGGAGCCGGGGTTGATTGATACCGGTTTCTTGGCTGGGGTGGAACAAAATTTTCCGCAAGAATCGCAGGAAGGACCATATAGTAGGATCGTAAAGGGGCTGATGGGCGGCGCTTTGGCGGAGACGAAAGGTTCTGATCCAAAAGTGATTTCAGAGACGGTGCAAAAGATTATTGAGAGCGATAGGCCGAAGACGAGGTATGTGGCGGGAAAGATGGCGAGGTCGTTGATGTGGGTGAGGAAATACCTGGGGGATAGGGTTTTTGATAAGTTGATTTTGAGTCGGATTAAGTAGTTGTATTTTAAAAAAATTTTATGGAAATCGGCATAGATAGCTTCGCGGCGGTGCGGGCAGGGGAAGAAAATAGTGAGAAGGCGGGCGTGGATTCGGTGGCGGATTTGCTCGAAAGGGTGGAAAAGGCGGAGGAAGCGGGGTTGGATCTGTTTGGGATTGGGGAGCATCATCGGGAAGAGTATTTTGATTCGGCGCCGGCGGTGTTGTTGGGGGCGGCGGCGGCGAGGACAGAAAAAATTAAGCTGGTGAGTGCGGTGACGGTGCTGAGTGCTGCGGATCCGGTGCGGGTTTTTCAGCAGTTTGCGACGGTGGATTTGATTTCGCAGGGGCGGGCGGAAGTAGTGGCTGGAAGGGGTTCTTTTTCGGAAGCTTTTCCGCTTTTTGGTTTTAGTTTTGAGGACTATGATGAGCTTTTTGAAGAAAAATTGGAACTGCTCCTAAAAATCCGTAAGCAGAAAAAAATTAGCTGGGCGGGGAGATTTCGAGCACCGCTAGATGAGCAGGAAATCTATCCGAGACCACTGCAAAATCCCCTACCGGTTTGGGTGGGAGTAGGTGGTACGCCAGAGTCATTCGTGAGAGCGGGACGGCTGGGATTGCCTTTGATGATCGCGATTATCGGGGGGAGCCACGGCGATTTAAGCCGCTGGTGGATCTCTATAGAGCAACGGGGATGGAGGCTGGACATGATCCAAAAAAACTAAAAGTGGGGATGCACGCGATTGGATATCTTTCAGAAAATAAAGAAAAAGCGATGGACGAATTTTATCCCGGGCATGCCAAGGCTTTCAATAAAATCGGACGCGAAAGAGGTTGGTCGCCGGTGACGAGGGCCAGTGTGGAGAGGCAGGCTGATGAGCATGGAGCATTCTTAATCGGTGATCCGCAAGAAGTGGCAGCAAAAATCAAGAGACATAGCGAGACGCTCGGTGGGTTGTCGCGGGTGACCTTTCAAATGGATACCGGTGGGTTGAGTCAGGAGCAGCTTTTGCGATCGATTGGGTTGATTGGGGAGGTGAAGGAGAGGCTTTAAGACCTTCAACAACTGGAAAAACAGTTTTTTTTGTGTTATAATGGACAAATAAAATAAAAACAAAAACCTTGAACAAGCAAATCCTGAAGAAAATAGTGATCTTTTTGGGACTGGCGGCGGTGGCTGGGGGGCTTTATCTCCTTGACTACAACTATCCTGACGTGAGTTTGCAGAGGTGGTTTGAGACTATTTTGGCCTTTGCGATCCTTTATGGGAGTTATCAGTTGATTGAAGAGTTTTTTACTAAGAGTATCCATGATGCAAAAGCGCGGTATTCGATACGGAAAGTGCTTAGTTTTGTTTTTGTGTTGGTGGGGATTATGATTGTGGTGCGGATTTGGGCTTTGGATCCTCAGAGCTTGCTGCTGGCCTATGGTTTGGTTGGTGCGGGGGTGGCTGTGGCTTTGCAGGATGTTTTTAAAAATCTAGCGGGTGGGGTTTTTATCTTTCTCAATCGTGTCTATACTGTTGGTGATCGGATTGAAGTGGATGGAAAGTTTGGGGATGTGATGGATGTCGGTTTGATGAATACCACTCTACTGGAAATCCGCAACTGGGTGGATGGTGATCAGGCTACGGGGCGATTGACGATTATTCCTAATTCTTACTCTCTTTCGAAAGCAATCAACAACTATACCAAGGACCATAACTTTATGTGGGATGAGATCATGATACCAATTACCTATGACAGTAACTGGCCGAAGGCGATCAGTATCATCGAGGGCATTGTGGAAGAAGTGACCAGGGAAATCACCGAATACGCGGAAAAACAAATTGCTCATATCCGGGAGCGTTACTATCTCTCTAAGCGCAATGTGGAGCCCAATGTGTTTATCACGGCGACTGATAATTGGGTGAAGTTTGGGGTGCGTTTTATCACTCTTGTGCGGGAAAGGCGGCTGACCAGCAGTAAGATTTATCAAAAAATTGTGGAAGCTCTGGAGGCGGAGGCCGATATTAAATTTGCTTCGGCGACGTTTTAGATCGTGGGATTGCCGGAAATGTATGTGAAAATGGAGAAGAAGTAAGGTTTCGAGTCCGGAGGGAGTGATTAGGGGTTTTTGGTTTAGGGGTCAAGGAGGTTTTGCTATAATCTACTCACTATCTAACCCTCAAAAATATGCAATTCAAAAATAAAGTGGCGATTGTGACCGGTGGTGGTCGCGGGATTGGGCGTGCTATTGCGCTGGATTTTGCTAAGCAAGGCGCTAAAGTAGTGGTGACGAGCGATAAGCTCGAGGAGTGTGAAGAAGTGTGTGCGGAGATCGAAAAGAAAAATGGTGAGAGTTTTGCGGTGGAATGTGATGTTTCTCAGGCGGCGCAGGTGGAGGAAATGGTCAATATGACCGTAGAACAATTTGGACAGATCGATATAGTGGTGAATAATGCGGGAGTGGTGAGACAAAAAGCGCTGACGGAAACTACGGAAGAAGACTGGGATTTGACTCTCGATGTCAATCTCAAAGGGGTTTTTCTTTGTTGCAAGGCAGCGGCTCCTCATTTGATGAAGCAAAAGTCCGGCAAGATCCTTTCGATTGCGTCGATTGCTGGAGAAGTGGGATTTGTAAATACCGCAGCTTATTGTGCTTCTAAAGGTGGGATTATCAATCTCACGCGGGAATTAGCTTTGGAAATGGCGCCTCATGGTGTGAATGTAAATGCGATCGCGCCTGGGATAATAGTGACGCAAATGACTAAGGAAATGCTGGAAGATGAGGCCACAAAAAAACAGTTGGTCGCCAATGTGCCGATGAGGCGCGTGGGAGAACCGGATGAGATTGCCACGGCCGCGAGCTTCCTCTGTAGTAAGGGGGCTAGTTATATCACCGGTCAAACTTTGGCAGTGGATGGTGGTTGGTTGGCGCAGTAAAACCTAATTATAAAGCTTGCTAAAACTGGATAAGAAAAACTGGCATCCTCTGGGGCTGATCGTGGTTATATTATTGGCTTACCTGCCTTTCTATTTTGGAGGGATTTTAGGGGACCTCGGAGATCCGGTTACTCAATCTATCCCCAATAAGTTTCTGATAGTGCAATATTGGAAATCAGGGATTTTGCCGCTATGGAATCCTTTTGTCTTTCTCGGATTTCCGCTTTTGGCGGATATGCAGGTGGGGGCTCTTTATCTGCCGGATCTGATTTTGTTTGCGATTTTTGAGCCTCTGCTGGCGCTGAACCTCTCGGTGCTCTTACACCTCTCGTTAGCCGCCACGGGCTTCTACTTCTTCCTCCAAACCAAGGTGCACAACCCCTGGGTGTCCGGGACTTTGAGTCTAATGATGGTGCTGACGGGGACCTATCTGAGCAAGCTGGTTTTTATCAATTATCTGGCGGTGATCGCTTATTTGCCTTGGGTGCTCTACCTCTTGGCCAAAAAGAAGTCCTCTGTGGGCTGGCTGGCGGTGACCTTGATTTTGATGGTGCTGGCAGGCCATCCGGTAGCTTTGTTTTACTGCCTGATGATCATCGCGATCTATGGTCTGATCAACTGCCCGCAAAAGTGGAAGCAGTTTGTGCCGGCTTTGCTGATTGCCCTGCTAAGTACCATGGTCCAACTACTCCCCTTTCTCAATCTGAAGGCCAGTTCGGTGAGGGACGCGCTCAGTTATGAGCAATTTGTGGAGGGTAGTCTCAGTTATCGTAGTTTGCTTTCCTTTATCGATCCGGGGCAGTCGCTGGTGGTGGGGTCGGTGGACTTTTTTATTTACTTTGGGGCCGTGGCTTTTTTGCTCTTATGTTTGAGTTTTCCGTTGTTTGTTTGGAAATATGGTGAGTTTGAGAAAGCGGAAAAAAAGCTCTATTTCACCGGGATTTTACTCTTTGGCTTTGGGGTGCTGCTCAGTTTGGGCGGTAATTTTGCGCCCTTGGCTAAGCTGCTTTACCAATTGCCATTCTTTAATATCATTCGGGTGCCGGCGCGTTATATTTTAGTGGCGCATCTGGGGGCTGCGCTGGCATTGGCGATCTTTTTGAAATATTGCTGGCGGGAAAAAGATAAGCTTACTAGTGGTCTACTGGCTCTGATACTGATTAATTCCTTGATCACGCCACATTTTCTCTTTGAAAAAACCAGTAGTGAAACCATTAGAGCCCAGTATCATGCGGAACCAAGTGAGATGCTTGAGGCGGCCAGTGGCGAGCAGTTGGGTTTGGAGACTGTGCCGCGCTATTTTCTCAGTAGTAGCGCTATCGTCCATCCCAATAGACATTTGCTCCATTTAATGCCCAGTCTGATCGGTTATAATCCGATGATTCTGAAGAATTATCATCAAAAATTTCCGCTTTTGCCGGTGGGGACTTTTGAGGAAGAGGACTATTTTGAGCGTTATTATGAGGATTTTGAGCTGGTTGGTTTGGAGTATTTTTTCTTTCCCGATACGGAGAGTTTGGAGCGGATGGGATATGGTGAAAAAAGCGTGGTCAGTGATTTCTTGGTGGCGAAGGGTTGGGAAAAAGTTGCCAGTAAAAGGGCGGAAACTAGTGAAGAGCTGGGCTATGATCTCTGGCAAGCACCGGAAAGAAAAGAGTTTGCTTATTTCGTGGGGGAAGGGGAAGTGAGACAGATCTCATTTAAACCGGGGCGGATCGAGTTGGAATTGTCAGTGGAGGCGGATGATCAGTTGATTGTGCGCCAGGCTTATCTAAAAGGGTGGAAATTAAGAGATTTAGAGAATGGCGAGGAAATTGCGGCCGTGGAGTATCAAGGTTTGATTCAATCTTATGAGCTAGGATCAGGAGTAGAAAGAGTAGAGATAGTCTATAGTCCGCGAGAATTTTATTGGGGATTAGGCTTGTCTTTGTTGGGTTTGGCATCCCTTTTTGTTTGCTTCTGGTGGGAGAGAAAAGTATCTTAAGGAGGATTGTTTCGTGAATAAATTTGATGGAGCTTTTTCACTTCTTTAATTTTTTGCTACTGAATTTAGTGGTTTTGGCCACGGCGGGATTGGTGACGGCAAAGTTTTATCATTTTCAGAAGGAAAAAGTGAGCAGTTATTTGTTGGCTACTTTGCTTATTTTTTGGACTTTGATTATTTTGCTGCAGGTCAGTTTAGGGGCCTTTGGTGGATTGAATTATCTATCTTTGAGTTTATGGACCTATGGCATTTGTGGGTGGGTTTTCTGGCTTTGGCGTGAGGATTTAAATGCTTTGAGTAGTCAGTATAAAAAGCTGATCAAGTCGGAAAAATGGAGTAAGCAAGAAAAAATCACTGCGGGAGTATTATTTCTACCGATCGCCGCGCTGGTTTTGGTCAAGGCTTTTAATGCCGCATTTCAGTTGCCACTGGAGTTTGATGCCATTGCTTACCATCTGCCTTTTGTGGCTGAGTGGTTGCAGACTGGGGATTTGATCACTCCTTACTATAGTGCTTTTGCCGGGCCGATTGCTTATTATCCCAGTAATTATGAGCTTTTTGGTCTCTGGGCGATGCTTCCCTTTGCCAATGACTATTTTGCAAATTTGCTTAATTTTCCTTTATTGATCTTGTTGCCGTATTTGATTTTGAAGGTATTGGAAAACTTTAAGATTTCGCGGATTGTGGCCTTGGTAGTCAGTACCCTACCGCTCTACATGCCGGTGTTTGTGCGGCAGGTGGGGGTGCCTTTGGTGGATCTCTTTTTTGCGCTCTGTTTTGGGATGATGATTTATTTCTTGCAGGAGATTGATCGTAAGGAAGGTAAATCGCTGGCCGATTTTTTCTTTTTTGGACTGGCGGGAGGGCTGATGATCGGGACTAAGTATCTTGGGCTTGCTTATGCGGCGCCGCTAGTGATCTTAATTGCGATTTGGACTTTTTGGCGCTTTTGGGGGCGGAAAAATTTGATCTTTAGGCGGGCGACGGTGGTGATGAGTGGTTTTATCCTCAGTGGGGCTTATTTTTATTTGCGCAATTGGTTTGATAGTGGCAATCCCCTCTTTCCGGTTGAGGTTAGCTTTGGGGGGTGGACTGTGTTGGAGGGGTATAGAGGGGCTGGAGTGAATGAAGTTTTAGGTAATACTTCGATCCTCGCTAATCTCGATAGTTGGGCGGATTTTAAGGAGAAGACTAAGTTTTTCTTTTATCGTACGGGGCCGTTTGGGCTCTTTAGTGTATTGATGCCGCTTGTGCTTTTGGGTACGGCGCTAATCTACTGGTTTCAAAAGAAAAAATCTGGGTTGAAGTCGATTGGATTATTGCTTTTACTCGCTTTGTTGAGCGCTTTCTATTTCTGGCTCTATTTGAAGGCTCCCTATGGCTACAAGGATTTCTTTGCAAATATTCGCTACGCCCTGCCACTTTTCTTACTTAATCTGGTGGCTTTGGGATATATCTTAAAATTGCTGCCTTGGTTAAAGTGGCCGTTTTATTTGGCGGCGGGGGTGCATGTGCTCTATAGCTTGGTATTTTTGATTATCAATACTCCCGACCCGGTGCCCTATACTAATCATTTCTTTCTCGATTTTGGATTCTTGGGTGCATATACTTTGGCGCTGATGGTGTTTTTGGTAGCTTTGGCGAGTGCTTTATTTTTACTTATTCGCTGTAAAAAAGATCATTTGTCGCTTTTGATGATGGCGATCTTTTTGGTTTCTGCGAGCGGATTTTTTTACTATTCGATTAGAGAAAGAGACCATTTGTGGCACTATTGGATCAAGCAATATTTTGCGGAGGATCAGCTACTGCTGGATATTAGTCAGGCGGCGGAATGGCTCAATGATAATGTCGGTGGCGATACGACTGTGGCTTTTAGTGGCTTTAATTTTCATTACTATTTTTTCGGGCCGTCCTTGGAGAATAATGTGAGTTACGTCAATATCAATGAATGTCTGGATTGTCGCTATGTAGATTACAAGGACTCAGCTGACTCAATTAGACGTGACCCGGACTTTAAAAATTGGCATAATAATCTGGCAGCAAAAAACAAAAGGTACCTGGTGCTCAATCCCAAAAGCACTCCGGGGCTGGAAATCGAGGAATATCAGTGGGCCGAGGCCAATCCCGATCTCTTTGAATTAGTGTTTAAAAGTAACGACGTCTATGTCTACAAAATTTCCGAAAATTAGGAAACTGATCAAGGATTTTTGGCCCTTTATCAAGTATTGTATTGTCGGTGTTTCCGGGACGGTGATCGATATTGGGTCGCTCTATATTTTTGTGGAATACTTGGGGATAGAGGTGATTGTAGGGACGGTGATGTCTTTCTTGCTGGCGGTGACCAATAATTTTGTTTTGAATAAGAGCTGGACCTTTAAGAATAAATCGAGCAATTATCGCAAGCTCTACATTAAATTTTTCTTGGTTTCACTGGTGGGACTGGGGCTGACGGTGGCTTCGATGTATGTGTTGGTGGAGATCTTCTTGATTTGGTACATCCTGGCCAAGGCTTTGACTTCGCTGCTAGTCTTGACCTGGAATTTTTTGGCGAACAAGCTGTGGACTTTTAAGTTGCGGGAAAAAGCGCTGAAGATGCCGGACAAATTTCAGTATGAGCTCTCGGTGGTGATACCGGCCTATAATGAAGAAAAGCGCTTGGGTAAGACTTTAAAGCGGGTAGATAATTATCTGAGGGAGCAGGAGGAGAGTTATGAAATAATTGTGGTCAATGATGGCAGTAGTGATCAGACAGTAGAGCTGGTGAAAGAATTGAAGAAAGAAATGAAAAATCTGAAACTAGTGGATTTGAAAAAAAATCAGGGCAAGGGCTATGCGGTTAAAAAAGGTGTGGAATCAAGCTTGGGGAGATTGATCTTATTTACCGACGCCGATAATTCAACGCCGATAGAAGAATTGGGAAATTTAAAGCAGACATTGCGGAGTACAGAAGCAAAAGTGGCGATCGGTTCACGTTATCTAAAAAATAGTAATGTAAAAAGAAAGCAGCCAAGATATCGGATTGCGATGGGGCGAGTCGGCAATATGTTGATCAGACTTTTTTTGATCGATGATATCCGAGATACACAGTGTGGCTTCAAATTGTTTGAGCATAAGGCGGCGCGGGAGATCTTTTATTTCCAAAAGGTGAGGCGTTTTGCTTTTGATATGGAGGCGCTGGTGGTGGCCAATAATTTAGGGTATCGGATCGTAGAAGTGCCGGTGAGTTGGATTAATTCGGAGGATAGCCGGGTGAGGCCGGTGCGGGATGCTTTGAGGACTTTGAGGGATTTGGTTTATATCAAGCTCAATCTTTGGAGTGGGAGGTATTCTTCGGATTAGGATTTTATTTTCGAGTTTAGGGGCTGAATTTTTGGTGGTAGTGAAAAAATTGGCACTTTACAAGAAAAACTTAATTTGTTAAGATCTTCAAAATTTTAAAATAAAAAAAGGTGAGATGGGCAAAAAAAGCGAAAAATAATTTTTTGGTAAATGTGTTGGCTGGCTTTAGTGTAAGCTTTTTAGTTTTGAGTTTGGGGGCGGTTTTTGGGGTGATTTCGGGGCGTGGGGCCTTTATCGGGATGGTTTCGGCGGTGATTATGTCTTTGGTGACGGCGATTTTGAGTGGGACGAAGCTCCAGGCGACCTCTCCTACCGGCCCGATGACAGCGACGTTAGTGGCGGTGATGGCGCAGGGTGAGACGACGATGATAGAAGGTTTTAGCAGTGCGCAATTTATAAATTTTAGTTTGATCTTTGCGGGGGTTTTGCTTTTGTTGGCGGGGATATTAAAGATCAATCGTTTGATTAAGTATGTGCCAAACATTGTGATTTCCGGGTTTATGACTGGTGTTGGTCTGCTGATTGCCTATAAGGAGATTAAGTTTATATTTGGGTTTGGTGGTGTAGAAGCCGTGGGAGGGCCATTGGAATCAAATTTGGTAGTGGTGATTTGTACTTTGATTATTGCTTTTATAGCTAGCCTCTACCTGCAAAAAGCCAGTCATCCTTATTGGAAGTATCTGCCGCCGACTTTGCTGGTGATCATCTTGAGCAGCGTGGCGGTTTATGTTTGGGGAGTTAATGAAGTTGTAGAATTAGTCTCGATTGGATCAGGTGATGGAGAGCAGTTTGCGTTAAAAAGTTTTCTTGCTGATCAAATACCACCTTTTATCAGTTTAGAGGTTATCTGGAAGGCTTTGCCACTGGCGCTGGAAATCGCCATTATCGCCTATCTAGATACCTTGATGACGGCAATGGTGATAGAAAGAATGACGAAAGAAAAAGCGGATCATCGCAAAGATCTCTATGCCCAAGGTTTGGCCACGGGAATTATTGGTTTGATCGGTGGGATCCCCGGAGCTCAGTCTACTGTGCCCTCGGTGATGCTAATTAATGAAGGTGCCACTAAGAGGATTGCGGCGATCTCAGTGGGGGTATTTACTTTATTGGGCTTGGTGGTTTTGAGGGATTTGATTGGTTTGATCCCGCAGGCGGTGTTTATCGGGGTGGTGATCAAGATTGCCTATGATGTTTCCGATCCCCTACCGTTTTTGCTTTTTTGGAAAAAGAAGGGAGTGAGTTTGGGACAAATTGTTTTTCTCACGGGGATTATCCTCACTACGATTTTTTGGAGTCTCAATGTGGCGGTGATAGGTTCGACTGTGATCTATCTCTTATGGCCAAAGATAAGCGGAAAACCACTGATAAAAGATCTAAAATTAGAGACGCAATCAGAGGGGACTTTGGACGAAATGTAGTTAATTTTGTTCGGCTTTGAGTTCGGCAACTTGTTTCTTTACTTTTTCTTTGAGCTTTTCTTTGTGGGCAAGGAGTTTTGACTTGATGAATTCGTCGGAGGTGCCGAGGATTTGGGCGGCGAGGATGGCGGCGTTGAGGCTGGCGTTGATGGCTACGGAGGCGACGGGTACGCCATTGGGCATTTGGACGATGGAGAGGAGGGAGTCGATACCTTGGATGGAATTACTGGATTTTACGGGCACTCCTACTACAGGTAAGACAGTGTGGGAAGCAATCATGCCAGGGAGATGAGCGGCGCCACCGGCACCGGCGATAATCACTTTGAGGCCTTTATCGAGAGCGCTTTGGCCGTATTGAGACATGCGATCAGGGGTGCGGTGAGCGGATACGATATCGATTTCGTAAGGGATTTCGAATTCTTTGAGAAAATCAGCGGCGGGTTGCATGACTGGCAGATCGGACTTACTGCCCATGATAATGCCGACTAGTGGTTTATTATTCATCTCCGGTAATGGTTAGAGTATTTTTTATTAGGTTAGCAATTTCCACGCCTTTTTGAAAGTCGTCCTCGAGGATCACGGCGTGGCCCATCTTGCGGTGGGGGCGGACGGTGTTTTTGTTGTAGAAGGTGAAGTGGATTTGGGGGTGGCCGAGGATTTTTTCTAGTCCTTGGTAGACGACCTGGCCGTGAGCATTGGTGTCAGCGATCAGATTGACCAGGAGGGAGTGAGAAAATTGCTTGATGGGCATCAGGGGCAATCCGAGGGCAATGCGCAGCAGTTGTTGGTATTGGGAGACATTGTAGGCAAAGACAGTGTGATGTCCGGAATTATGAACGCGGGGAGAGACTTCGTTGAGGAGGATTTTGCCGGATTTGGTGAGGAAGAGTTCGACGGCGTAGACTCCCTCGTAATTGAGGGTTTCACCGATTTTTTGGGTGATGTCGATGGCAGATTGAGCTTGGCTATCGCTAATCTGGGCGGGGGCGAGCATGTAGTCGAGGAGATTGGCTTCGGTAAAGGCCATTTCCGTGGGGTGATAGGCTTGAAAGTCGCCGTCGAGAGTGCGGCAGGCGACTACGGACAATTCTTTTTCTATTTCAACGCGGTCTTCGAGGAGGCTATCGCCGGGGAGAAAATTGGCGGGCATTTCATTCGCTTGGAGGACCTTGACACCTTGGCCGTCGTAGCCGCCGGTGCGGAGTTTTTGGACTAGAGGTTTATCGCTGGTGAAAGTTTTTAATTGATCGGCAGAAAGGATCTGAAAATCAGGGCCGGGAAGACCTTTTTCACTGAAAAATTGACGTTGTTTGGCTTTATCTTGGATGATCTCGAGGGTTTGAGGATCGGGGATCACTTTTTTGCCGTTCTCTTTTAATTCTTGGAGGGCTTGAGCATTGACTAATTCAATTTCGGCAACGAGATAATCGCAGTCGGACGCAAAATCGAGAACGGTTTGGTAATCAGTAAAATCCCCTACCGTCAGTCCACTAAAAGTAGAGCAGGTGCAATGAGGATTAGGGTCGA
Source organism: uncultured Candidatus Peribacteria bacterium (assembly GCA_964389995.1). Classification (GTDB taxonomy): domain Bacteria; phylum Patescibacteriota; class Gracilibacteria; order UBA1369; family LOWO2-01-FULL-3; genus CAYMGN01. The sequence goes on from CAYMGN010000002.1 coordinate 29,876, forward strand.
GGACCTTGACATTGATCGGAAAATCGTTAGCGGCCTTATGCAAGAGATAACCGAGTTGTCCACCACCGAGGATACCAAGAGTTGTCGAATGCATAGCGTTTAATTAAAGATAGCGGGACCAAAAAAGTACCAAAACTGCCGGAGGATAAGAGTAATCGCTGCTAAGTACCAGAGGAAAAGGAAGAAGTATTGGTAATTCCACATCACTTGAGCGACGGATTTTGTTTTGGATCCGAGAGAGATATTGCCAGTGCTAAAGGCATGGAGGAGGGTGTAGTAAAAAAGCGGTGCGGTGATAGTCCAAACAACCATACAGTTAGGACAGAGGGCCCCGATAACGTAGATACTCTGATACATCAACCAATGAACAAAAGAAATCGCAAAGAGGATACCGAGATAAAATCCGATCCAATACCAGCGCTTAAACTTGGCGCCGGCAAAGAGAGCCATACCAATGGTAACAACAATAGCGAAGCCAAAAATACCAATCAATGGATTGGGGAAGCCAAAGACCGAGGCTTGAGGAGTGGACATCACCGAACCACAACTGATCAAAGGGTTGAGATCGCAATTGGGGATGTAGTTACTATCCATGAGGGTCTTCACTTTTTCGAGAGTGAGGAGAAATGCCATAACAAAGCCAATGGCGCCAAAAATAGTGACGAAATAAGGAAATCTTTTGAGGAATTTTTTTTGGTAGTCCATGGTGTTTTTTAAGTGGGATTTAATTTTATCGGTTGGGGCTGGATTTGTAAAGATGGCTATTGATGGCGCTGGAGGATGATGATGTCGGGGTGGGGGCGGCTTAAGTGGAGATTTAATTTGTGGGCGAGGTGGGTGAGAGTTTTTGGGGTGTAGAAGGCGACGTGGGTGAGGTCGTTTTTGTAATGCCAGGTGGAGAACTCGATTTCCGGGGTGAGGATTTTGGTCATGAGGGCGAGGGAGGCGCCGGTTTTGAGGAGACTGACGAGGAGTTTGAGTTCTCTGAGGGGATGATGGAGATGCTCGAGGACTTCGGTGGCGGTGATGAAGTCGTAGGTTAGATGGGAGAATTGAGGGTTGGGGTGGTAGAAAGGGTCATGGAGGGTGACGGTGTAGCCGGCTTCGGTGAGTAGTTGGGCGAGAGCGGGCATAGGACCGCAGCCAAAATCAAGTACTTGGGCGGGTGGCGGAGCGAGTTTGGTGATGTGCGGGATGATGCGAGAAAGAAATCGACGGTAGCCGGGGTCTTGAGGGTTGTTTTGGTGGAGGTCGTAGCGAGATTTTTCTTCTTCTCTAGAGGGATGGAATTTTTTAGGGACAAAGACAAGGTGACATTGGTGGCATTGGCGGTAGGAGCGCTTAGTATCTTGGTGAAAAGGTGAGGTCTTTTTGCTTTGGCAGAGGAGACAGGGTTGCGATTGGAATTGATCGGGCAAGGTTTTTCTTTAGATTTAGTCCGATTATAGAGTTCTTTCGGATAAAGAAAAAGGCCCCGGATGGGACCTTCTTCATAGTACCACTGTTGTTGATCTTTATTAGAGGCCAGAACCTTCATAACGATCGTAGTTGAGGATTGCTTCACAGGCTTCTTGGTCACCGGTAGCACAGTCGTTCATGGTTTCTAGGAAGTTTTCGTAGCGGTCACAGGATTCTTGATCCTTTTGTTCTAAACATCTGCTAGCCCATGAACTATGGAGAGCATAGGCTTCACTATATGAGTATTGTGAATTAATATGGTCGAGAGCGGTTCTTTCGAATTCACAATCATAAATGTCAGTACCACGATAGAGGTCGAGACATTCATTGTAGGCTGTTACCCAGCTATCATAATCTTCTGAAGTGAACTCTCTTTGACCGAGGACGTTAGTAGCATCAAAAGTGATTTGATTGATAGTGTTATCAAAAGTCTCATAAAGTGCTAATTCTTTTTCAATATTATTTTTTTGGGTATTTTCCATCTCAGCAAAACCGAGTTCATCGAGTTTTAACTCAGCGGAGTCGATAATAAAGTCGTATTTATCACAGTCTTTACCACCGTCTCTACCACATTGGGTTTTACGAGAATTGATAGCTTCTCTGAGGTCTTCGAGGTTTTCTTGACCATCACGAGAGATTTGAGATCTGAGACTGTCACGACTCTCGGCAAGATCGGTCGCACTATCACCACAGTCTCTTAGAGGGTTTGTGGAGGAAGAGAGACAATCATTATGTGACTCCTCTGCTGCTTCATATTCTGCGAGGAGAGTAGTGTATTGGTCAGGAATGGTTGTAATTTGAGTACTGTTTGTACCAGAACCGCCATCGGAAACAGTACGACTAACGCTACCCTGTAAATCCTCTTCTTGATTGAGCAGGAGAACCGCGGCAACGATAGCAGCTAAGGCAACGACTCCAAATACATACCACTTTACATTTTGATTGCTACTTTTATTTTTCATTTTTGTTTTGGTTAAAAATGTAGCTAACTATAATTATACTATAACTTTTTATCTTTGTCAATTTGCCCCTGGGTGCTTTGGCTGATCTGTTTGGTTTCATTGATGCGGTCAAAGAGGGATTTTTCTTCTTCGATATCGTCCTCGCGAGAAAACAAACCACGGATGGCGTTTTTGAGCTTTTGGATTTTGCGCTTGTCTATGGATTTTGCGCGGATCAGTTTGACCACTTGATTGTCGGGGTCACGCTTGAGGAGGCGGTCACAGATGTCGATTACTTCCTTATACTTGCGCTCTTTCATCCACATGGCGATCAGTTCGATCACCACGGCTTCTTCCTCCTTGCCGATAGTGGAAGGGCGTTTTTTTTCTTCGTCGGTGAGCACCAGATAGGACATCCGTTTTTGGGAGAGGTAGATAACCATGGCAAAACCGAGGATGACGATGACAAAGGCGTAATCGAGACGTTGAAATTGGAGACTGGAGTTGAAGGCCGCGTGCATGAGCATGGCAACAAAGAGGCCCCAGAGGGTGACTGTCCATTTGAAGCTCAGTTTGGATTTGAGGAAGGAGTGTTTCTTGCCGGACCACTTGTCGAGCTCGAGGATGGGGCGGCCAAATTGTCCGATGGCGTAGTAGTAGCCGACAATACCGGAAAAAAGCATATGGCCGGCCGTGGTGAGGAGGGAGCGGAGGACAAAGGCGGAGTAGAGATTGGCGAGCTCGCCGGTGCGCATGATCATGGAAAAGTAGAGGGCGTTTTCGGTGAAGGCGAAGCCGAGGGCAGCGGCGAGGATGAGCATGACGGCTTGATTGACGGAGCGGATTTCTACTTTGAACCAGCGGAGATTGAGGAGGGCGAGAAATTTAGTGAGTTCTTCGAGGATACCGACGAGGATAAAAGTGTAGACGTAGCCGATTTGAGTATTTTCGATGTTTTCTTGGACCAGCTGGTAGATGTTAAATTCGGGGTGGGAGAGCCAGAAATACTGGAGACCGAGGATGGGCAGGACAGAGAGCATACCGAAAAAGAAGGCGTTTTTGACGTCGCGAGGGTTCTTAGTGTTTTTGCGAAA
>CAYMGN010000002.1:33378-34272 GCA_964389995.1 uncultured Candidatus Peribacteria bacterium
GACCCAGATAAAAACAGGGATGAGACTGAGGATAAAGGCTGCAAAAAGCCTAAAAGCGGTGTTGTCGAACTGGGTGAACATTTTTGGTTTTTGTTTTCCCATTATTATAACATTTTTTGCCTTTTTAGTACAGTTTTTTGACAAATGGGGATTTGTAATTTATATTCGGATCCTTTTAAAAATTTTATGGAGAGAAGTGATCAGTCTAAATATTGTTCGATTGGCTTTAGTGTAGAGCAGGAAGAGCGTTTTGTGCATGGGGGGCGATTTTCGATGCCGCTCTATATGCAAATTGATGAGGAAGAGTATCTGAAAAATCCTGATCAGGCCACAAAAACGCAACTATTGGTTTATCGGCTGCTCAATGGGGTGATCAATTTAGAGCATCAGGTGCCGGTGGGTGATGGGGATAAGAGTTACAGTATGATTTGTAATCCAGCGCTTTATGAGGAGAGATTGACCGAGGGGGAGATGGAGGCGGATATTTTGCTTTATCGCATGCTTACTATGGATTTTCGGGAGCGGCGAAATGAGGACAGGTGGTTGGCGCTTTTTTCTCAGGGAAATTATGTGCTTTTTAATTTTGAAGAGGCTAATTTTGAGGTGATTGAGGATGTGGAAAAACACTATTTGGTAGCCTTGAGTCTGGGATTAAAAGAGGAAAGAGAGTTTGATAGACAGAGATTGGAGAGACAATTGGACCAGCTTGATGCGCTCTATAGATGCGTGGAGGGAGAGGAGCTCTTTATCGAAACGATGCGCAATATTTATCCGGAAAAAGGGATACAAATGATAGAATTGGTCTATTTACAATTCATTCACAAGCTGCAGCTCATTCGCGAGGGTACTGTTAAGCAAACGAAACTGAGTTAATAGTTTTTGCTAGGAACGAAG
>CAYMGN010000003.1:0-3617 GCA_964389995.1 uncultured Candidatus Peribacteria bacterium
GAGACCTTGCGTAAGATTATCGGACTTTGATAGACTAAATGAAGTAATCTAAATTCATTCCTATGTTTGCTACTTCAGGTGATATCTTAAATATTAGTTTAGCGCTGGGGTTTATTGTCTTGGTGATTTTTGTTTGTATCTTCATTTTTTACGGGATTTTGGTCTTACGTGATATTTCTAAGATCACTGAAGATGCCGCTGAAGTTGTAGATCGCGTAAAAAGTACGCTTTTTAAACCGCTTAATGCCGCGGAGTATATTTTTGAAAAACTTTCTCCCTATATAGAGTCGGTGGTGGAGTCTATTTCTAAGAAGCGTAAGTAGCTTTCTTTGATTTTTTGGTAGAGTTTGAAATTTTCATTGAGCATTTTTTCTAATGCGTAGTGATCTTTTGTCCTTAATGCATCCCAGTTTCCGTTTTGGCTGATAATAAAATGGTTCTGATTAAAAAGTATTTCATAACTCTTTTTTTCTTTGGCAAATTGTAGCAGTTCTTGCTCGACATTATTAGGAATTATTTTTTGTGCTGTTTTTTTACCGATAACCTGCTCGTCGACTATTAATTCATACAAATCATAGAATTCAAAGCTTTGGTCAAAACTACCATTTGTTTTTTTCAGATTTTTGATTGAATTGAAGATCATTTTTATGGAGAAGTCCTTAGTTTTTATTACTAGTTTTTGTTGAATCTTTTCTGTGCATTTAATTACAGTGAGAAATCTTTTTTGAGTGCGATGGTTTTTGCCGTATGAAATAGTGTATTTCAATTTGCCGGCGAAGAATTCTTCTTTGTTGTTTTGCAATTTGCCAAACACTCTGGCTGTCATGTAGCTGGTTCTGGGGTTCATGTCTGGGAACAGTTCTGGGGCCGTTTCTTGCAAGCTCTGTGCGAATTCGTATTTTGTTACTTGAGTGCTGGTTTTCCAGTTTCTTCTTTCTGCAAGTTCGATCATTAGCTGTTTTTGTTGATTTATCTTGTCTTTAATTGCTCTGATCGCTAATAGTAGGGCTATGATAGAAACTGCTATTGAACCGATGGTGAGTGATATTGACTTTTTTAGTTCTTCTTCGATGGGGGCGAGATCGTTGAGGAGAGTTACTAATCCGACTACGATAATTAGGATTGCGATCGTTAATTTAGTAAAATCTAGTGATTCTAAAATGCTTTTTTTTGTTGAAGGTTTTGTACTGGGGATTTTGGGTTGATCTGCTTGAATTGCCAAATCCCAAAAATGATTTTCACTGTTCATTTTGCGTTAGAAGGTTTATATTTTTATTAGTTAAATATTAGAACATGTTGAAGAAAATAGCATTCTCATTTTTTAGTTTTTGTCTTTTGTCTGCAAATGTTTATGCGGTGGAGGCGGATAAATTATTGGTTGAAGTTTTAGAAAGAGAGGATTGTGGTCATTGTCAGGATGAGAAGGCTTTTTGGGAGGAGGTTTTACAAGAACGTGAGGATTTGGAAGTTAACTATATTGATGTTTATAGTGATGAAGGTGGCGAGCTTTTTGAGCAAGTGGTCGAGGTACAAAATATGGTTAAGGCTACTCCTATTACTTTGATTGGTGAGAGAGTAATACAAGGTTTTGATACTCCGGAAACTACTGGAGTGGTGATGCTTGAGGCTTTGGAGGTGATGACACCGGAGGATAATTTTACTTTTGAGCAATTGGTTGAAGAAGGTGGGATTGCCGGAGCTGGTTCTGTAGAAGGTGCTGGTTGTGAAGAAGATGCTGAAGAATGCGTTATTGAAACGGAAAAGTATCCGGTAAAAATACCTTTTGTCGGTGTGGTTGATGCTAAAGAATTATCTTTGCCTGTGATGTCTTTGGTGCTTGGTTTTATTGATGGATTCAATCCTTGTGCAATGTGGGTATTGGTGACGTTTTTGTTAGTTTTGATGCAGATTGGCGATCGGAGGAAGATGATGCAGATTGCCGGGTTGTTTATCGTAGCCGAGGCGATTATGTATTATTTGATTCTTAATGTTTGGCTCACTGTTTGGAATTTTGTTGGTTTGGATAACGTTGTTACACCCATTGTGGGTACAATTGCGATTGGTGGTGGTCTCTTTTTTTTGTGGGAATGGAAGAATTCGGATGGTACCTGTAAGGTGACTAATAGTAAGCAGAAAGCAAAGACTCGCTCTAAGATCCAGAAGTTGGCAGCTGCTGAGATGACACTTTTGACTATTGTTGGTGTGGTGGGATTGGCTTTTTCTGTGAACGTGATTGAGTTTGCTTGTTCGATTGGTATCCCGCAAACATTTACCAAGATTTTGGATATGAATGTGCTTAATTTTATGGTTGAGCAGTTTTACATGTTGCTCTATATCTTGATGTATATGGTGGATGACGTGATTGTTTTTGCTCTGGCTTTTTATAGTATTGATAAGATTGGTTTAACTACAAAGTATTCTCGCTGGTGTAATCTTATCGGTGGTATTCTGATGTTAATATTGGGGGCTATTTTACTTTTAAAACCCGACCTATTAGTTTTTTAATCATTTTATTGTGAATAGTGTGAGTGAAAATTATCTACAGATTGCTAAAGATTTTATCAAAGATAATCATTTACTAGTTTTGGCTACTGCCGATGCTGGTCATATCAATACCTCTCCGATTTATTATCTTTTTGAAGATGATTTTACTTTTAATGTTTTATTTAAAAGTGATTCTCACAAATATAATAATTTGATTTCTGATCCGCAAGTTGCTTTTACTATTCTCAATGAAAAGGATCAGACCGCCGTTGATGCTAGAGCTGTAGCCCATGAGGTGGATAATTTTGATGAATTGAAGAAGACTATTGATGGATTTCTTGCGAAAGTGCATAAAGAGGAGTTTGCCTGGCCACCTCCGGTTGATAAGCTTGATCTGGGTGAGTTGAAATCGTTTAAGTTGGACGTGAGTTGGATGCGATATTCAAATTTTGACTATAAAATCTCGCCCAAGGGATTTGTAGTTAAGGAGTTTGATCTTTAGATTTTTTAAAAACTGTTAGTGGAAATTTGATAGTGGCGTTGATGATTCTTTTGATCCTTTTTGGTTCTTGTTTTAATCTATAGAGCCATTCAAGTCCTAGGTTTTGCATCCATTGAGGAGCGCGTTGTTTTTTGCCGGCGATGAAGTCAAAAGCTCCGCCAATGCCGGTGGCTATTTTGACAGTGTTGAGCTTTTTGAGATTATTGTAGATCCATTTTTCTTGTGCTGGAGCGCCGTAAGCGACAAAAAGTATTTCTGCTCCTGATTTGTTTATTTTGCTGACTATTTCTGCGCTTTCTGTGGGGTGAGGGCTGCCAGCGTGAGTGCCACTGATTTGGATTTCTGGAAATTTTTCTTCTAACTTTTTTTTCGTTTCTTCTGCGATACCGGGTGCTGCTCCAAGGAGGAAGATTTTTTTGTCTGTTTTTTGACAGATGCTGAGAAAAAGATCTACTCCGGTCACTCTTTCTTTAAAAGGGCTTTTCCTTTTGGTGGCAAATTGAATGAGACTTTTGATAAAGGAGAAGATGTTTTTTTCTGGAAAGTAAGTCTGAAAGGCGGCTGCCCAGAGTATGCCGGCTCCATCAGGTATGCTAAGGCTGCTACGATTGATGATCTGACGGTAGCTGAG
>CAYMGN010000003.1:3627-19594 GCA_964389995.1 uncultured Candidatus Peribacteria bacterium
GGAGGATTTCGGGATTGGGAGTGACGATTTGGTGTTGTCCCGAGTCTGCAAGTAGCTTTAGTGCTTCTTCACTAGCTTCTTGGAGATTAAGATTGTCAAACTGTACGTTCAGGACGGTTATTTTACTTGGCATATGGCGAGGAGGTTGTTGTGTTTTTCCGTTTTTAAAACTTTTAGACCGATCGCTTCTAAATTTTTTAGTAATTCTTTTTCGGTATAGGCGTAGTAATATCTGAGGATGTTGCTTTCAGACCAGGGGATAAAGGTATCATGATAATGATATCTACCAAAACTCAGTAAATAATTTAGTCGAGCTTTCCAAATGTATTTTTTGTATTTTGCTTGGAAAAGATTCCAGACTGAGATGATCAGGTATCCGTTTTTTTTGGTGATTCGTTTAAGTTCTCTGAGACCTTCTGGTCTTAAGTCTTTGTTTGGTAAGTGGTGAAGGGCAGCGATGCAGCATGTGACATCGTATTGATTGTCTTCGAGGGGGATTTTTTGCAACTCACCGTATTTGAATTGTGCTTTGGGATGAGCTTTGCGGGCTATTTCTAGTAGTTCTTTACTATTGTCGATCCCGCAGTATTCTATTTCTAAATTATTCTTTAAGAACTCTAGTAGTCTGCCGTTGCCACAGCCGATGTCGGCTACTTTGTCTCCTTCATTGATGTATTCGAGATAAAGATCGAACTCTTTCCAGGCATGTTGACGTGTACAGTCAAATTCTTGGGCGATTTGGTTGTAATCGTTTTGGACTTTTTTTAGTAATTCTTCGGCGGTGATTCTTTGCATAAGTAGCTTATTTGCTAGTATTATATAGAAAATTGTGATAAATTTCTTCTCTAAAAAATTTTTATGGATTTTGCCACTATTGATCTCTCGGATCATCAACAATTGGCGCGGATTATCATCAAAGAAGCTTCTGGAGAAGAATTTGAATCTCGGCGGCATTTTGAAAAATTTAGAAATCGATTGATTAAGAGGCATAATGGTCGGATTTTTCATAATCTTTATTTTGTAAAGGCTTATCGTGATTTACTTAAGGAAGGTGCCATTGAGCCAAATCAATCTTTGCTTAATTTGATCCAAAAACGTAAGGTGAGGACTTTAAGTGGTGTTGCACCAGTGACGGTGATGACTAAACCCTTTCCTTGTCCCGGTAAATGCATTTATTGTCCGACTGATGTGCGGATGCCCAAGAGTTATTTGCCTAGTCAACCGGCAGCTCAAAGAGGTTTTAGACAACAGTTTAATCCTTATACTCAGGTTTTTGTTCGTTTAAAGGCTTTGGCGATGACGGGACATGAGGTTTCTAAGGTGGAGTTGCGCGTGCTTGGAGGGACTTGGAGTTCTTATCCCAAACGTTATCAAACTTGGTTTCTGAAGCGTTGTTTGCAGGCGATGAATGAGTTTCCGAAACAAATTGCGAAGAAAAAGACAGATAGGATGCAAAATTTAGTAGAAAAGCAGACGATCAAGAGTCCTTACGGAGAAGAAAAAGTTAATACTGTGGTTTTGAAAAGTATCGCTGGAGCTAATTTGAGTTTTGATCAGGTGGTGAAGGAAAATGAAACTGCAAAAGTAAAATGTATTGGGATCAATGTTGAAACGCGCCCTGATCATATTGATAAGGCCGAAGTTAAAAGAATGAGGAAGTTGGGTGTGACTAAGGTGGAACTGGGAGTACAAACGACTGATGATGCTGTGCAGGATAGAACTGAGCGTGGTCATGATCTTCAGTCAGTACGTGACGCGACCAAGCTTTTAAAGGATGCCGGTTTTAAGATTAGCTATCATATGATGCCCAATTTGCCGGACTCGACTTTGGAGTTGGATAAGCGGATGATCGGCGAACTATTTGCAGATGATAGTTATCAACCAGATTATTTAAAGATATATCCTTGTGTGGTTTTGCCTAAGGCTCGTTTGGCAATTGATTATCGCAAAGGGCTTTTTAAACCCTATGATGACAAAACTTTAGAAGAGGTTTTGTATCATCAGCTTAAATCAGTGCCGGAATGGTGTCGAGTCGATCGCATTGCTCGCGATATCCCCTCAGGCGACATCGAAGCCGGTTTTACCACCTCAAATATCCGTCAGATATTAGAAAAAAGATTAGAAAAAGAAGGGGCTCCCTCCCGGGACATCCGTACTCGTGAGGTCAAGGACCATCCAGTTGACCCCGAAGACGTAGAGCTCGTTATCCGAGAGTATGCTGCTAGTGGTGGCCGAGAACTTTTTTTGGCTTATGAGGATTCCACTACCGATAAGTTGATTGCACTTTTGCGTTTGCGTTTTCCTGGGCGTACTTTTATGCGTGAACTGGCGGGGGCTGCTTTGGTGCGCGAGGTGCATGTATATGGTAAACAGATCCCGGTGGGTAAGAAACTGAAGGGACAAAATCAGCATTATGGTTGGGGCACTAGATTATTAAAAGACGCAGAGCGGTTGTCTCGAGATAATGGTTTTGAGCGACTTGCGGTGATCGCAGGCATTGGGACGCGGGAGTATTATGGGAAGAAGGGGTTTTCTTTAGAGGGGACCTATATGGTCAAAGGCTTGAATTAAGTCTTTCAAGCACTCTTCTTACCGTGTGTTTAGCGACTGGATCCATCATGATACGTACTTTTTCCATATCAATTTTAGGGCGACTATTGAGAGTGTAGTAACTGTCGTCAGCAGCAATTGATTTTATATTGTAGTCTAATGTTATGCCATGTCCAGGAAATCGACTTAGTATTTGAGTGCAATTTCCTTGTGGCAATAAGTAGTAAACTCCATTTTCAATTGCGGTTGTACCACTAGTTCTGTATTCCTGCATTAGATTGGCTACTAATTTTTTGTCTGATGGATTGTAGCCTGCAGTATACCCAAATTCAGGGTAATCCTCCGGTACAGTAGTGATAAAGTCAACGTCTTCTCTTCTCAATGCGTGCCTTTTTTCGGTTACGCCGTCGGTTTCAAAAGGATTTAGAGCTTCGATAAAAGCGAGGATACTCTCGATATTAGGGCTGAGTGGTGTTTTTGGTAGTGTCCAGTTTCTCATCGTATGCATCATAATCAAAGCACCTTGTGGTGAAAGTTGTGATAGGAGTTGATTTTGCAGTTCTACATAAATGCGGTAAGCTTCAACACATGTTTCCCAGAGGTGCGGTACTTGGTCATAAGGAAGCGAATTGCGCAAAGACCAGTGGTCATGATCGAGTGTTGGGGCAAAGTCCTCAAAGCTAGTAAATCCCTGGCGGCGATTACGATCAACAAAGCAGCGTCCTATTTTTCCGCTTTCAACGCAACCGATGCTTAATTCTCTATTTATGCGATTGTTGATGTCTTTTTGTCTTTGCCAAATGTCATTTTGATAGACGATTTCGCGGTAATATTGAGCGATTAGTTTGATTAGGTTTTCTGTACATTCCTGAGCGCCAGAGTCTTGCTCTAGCCTGCGAAATTCACCTAATGTTTTCATGACAAAATGCTCATCATAACGTCCATTTTCTCCCATAATTGCCGCTACTTCCGGAAATTTTTTGAGAAATCTTTTACTATGGTCTGGGTCTAAAGGTCCGTCGTCATGTGGTTGATCAATGAAGTAATCAATGTGTTTAGGTCGATTATCACCGGTATAAACATGATGTAATCGTGCAACTTCCAGCGATCCACGTCCAGGGATTTCAACGTGATAAGGGATGATTTCGTGTTGTAGTCGGTAATTTTCCATATAAATCAAATTAGGTAGGCGATACTACATTAAAAAAAATCTTCCATCAACTTGAAAATGTCGCTTTAATATAGTATAATATAAGGAGTTAAATCGCATTATGGAGGTAATTTCCTTACAAAAACTTTACAATGATGGAGAGGGGGTGTTTGGTTTTGTTGATATGGGGTTTGAGGCTTTTCGGTACCCATTTCCATTTGAGTCTTTGCTGACAATATTAAAAGGTGTGGGCTTTGTTTTTGATGAGAATCAGTTTTTGAGCGATAGGGGAGCGCATGATACTTTTTCTGCTTGTGTTAGCGATTTTAGCCAGGGGGCGAAGGAGGGGTTGATTAAAATGTTACGTAATTATTGTAAGGAAGAGGGGAGTGCTGAGGTTGATTTGTTAGGGCTAGTGGTTGATTTTGCTTTCGGATTAAATCGCCTAGTAGATCTTGTGCGTGAACAAAACTTCGAGGTTGCGAATATGCTTGAAGATAAAATTAAAGGACTGGGTGATTCTTTGGGTGATAAGGCTAAATTTCTGACAATTTTTGATTTTTTTCAGATTATTATTGAACAATTTAAAAAAGATGAGCTTTTTCAGAAAGAGTTAAGGAGAAATTTACAAGCTTATCGTGCTTTAGTACAGCAGTTTTATTTTTATTATGCCACGGATCCAGCAATGCGTGATTTAAATCGTTTAAGGCGTTATGTCGATACCGCTTTTACTGAAAGAGGGATGGATTTTTATTTCTTGGAAAGACAGGATGGTAAGAAGGTTTTGTATGGAAAAATGGGTGATCTAGAGTTTGACTTAGAAGAATATAGTGGTAAAGAAGTACCTGATGAAAAAGTAAAAGCTCAAATTGCCGCTGATCTGCAAGAATACTTTAATATCGAAGAGGATGGCTCTTGATAAGAGTAGTGATAAATTTGAAAAGCGAGAGCAAGTAAATGGTAGTCTAGAAAAGGAGCGGCGTCGTTTAGAGATGTTAAGAATACGACGGAGGCAAGAGTTAGCGCCTGAAGTGGCTGAGTCTATCAACAGCTTAAAAATAGAGCGTTTGACATTTGCGATAAACTATCGTACGGACTTGGATGAAACAGATTTGTCGGAGTTGAGTGCCGAGGATTTGCGTTCGGAATTTGTGGATGATTTGGATGAGGAAGAAAACTTTGAACAACAGTATAAAACTTTTGTAAAGGCGATGATGGTTTCTGCCGATTTGCCACACAGTCTAGTAAAAAATTTGCTAGAAGATGAGAATGCCCAAATGATTTTGGCCAACATTATAATTAATCGTGAAGATGGCGATCATCAATCAGCGGATCTGTTATATAAAGATTTAAAGGAACGGATGTTGTCTTTATCGTCAGATGTTAAGGTGAAGTTGGCGATAGAAAAATCCTTCGATCAAGCCTATAAAGCAACACTAGGGTTCTATCAACTGGACAATCAATTTTACCAAGCTGATCAGGAAGCTTGGAAAAAGATGGCTTTAGAGGCTCATGATTTGCAATTGCGGCTGGAGTCAGGTGCGATCACGACTGCGGAATACCAGTTAGCAATTCAAAATTTGTATTTAGAGACGGCAGAACAAGTAAAAAAATCCACCGACGACCAAAGCTTATTTGAAAAATTAGTGGGGGGCCTAAATGAATTTGCAGAAACTAATAAAGAGCTCTGGAATTTTACACTACGGTTCGTAGAGGCGAGTGAGGTTGCTGTAAATATGGTAAAAGCTGTTGTCAGTAGTTTTACAAGTACGAGTGATTTTACTGATAGGGAAGTGACTAGTTATGTCGATGATATTTCCGACGCTAATCGGAGGTGTGATTTAGAAATTACTTCATTTGACTCTCAAAGTAAAAGTGGTGTGGCGAAGTATGATCAGTATGAATTGGATTTTAAACTAAACGACAAATTAGGATTTGAGTTTATAAATAAATTTCATGGTGAAAAAAAATTTTCTGTCGAAGCGAAAGATTTTTCTTCAGTAGTTGACCTTGGTAATTTTTATTTTCTGGTTGAGAGACTTGGGAGGCATTTAAACCCAGATGATATGAATTTTTTGAAAAAATCTTTTCCGCTGATTCAAAACAGGCTTTTATCGCGTCTGAGAATTAATTTAAATGATGAAGGCGATAGATATGTCATGTTGCAGCTGGTTGAAGCTCTCAGGGCTCCTGAGGGTGATAAAAAACCTTTAAGGATAAAACTAGAAGAAATTATGGTTTATTTGGATTCTCAGACAGAGGATAGGTCTCAAAGACTTTATCGGATGTTAGAAGAAAGCGTATATGGTGAGGTGAGGTATAATGATTTGTTTATATAAGGTTCAATGAGCGGATAGTTTTGCACAAGATATATTGTGCAAAGTTTTGCGGAGCAGAGGTTGACTCTTCCCTTTGTTCAAGCGGATTGATGATTTAAAGATTGCTGTTGCTTATAAAAAAGTGCTCCTTTCTCTTATATTGGACAGGATTTGTTAGTACTTTTGACTAAATTAAATATTTATTGTTTTATAAGTTGACCTGAGGTGTCATATTCCCCTATTTAAAGAGCTATACTCATTTTTTGCCATTTGTGAGAGCACTTTTTTAGTTGTAGAAGTCCCCTACTTAGTCCTCTACGTATACTTCGCTTATCTCCGCGATTTTTTCTGCCAGTTGAGGGTTTTTTTGTAAGGTAGGGTCAGAGTTGATAAGTGCTTGAGCTTCTTTTCGAGCTTTTTCAATTGTTTTACTGTCGGTGAGGCTTGCCAATTTTAGATCTGGGATTCCGCTTTGTTTTAAACCGTAAATTTCACCAGGCCCACGGATCTCTAAGTCGATCTCAGAGAGTTTAAAACCACTATTGTGTTGTTCCATTGCTTTCATTCTTTTTTTGCCGACTTCAGAGAGTTTTCCGGTAAAGAGGAAACAATATGATTGGTGTTGACCACGACCGACCCGACCACGAAACTGGTGCAGTTGGGCGAGACCAAATCTTTCTGCTCCCTCGATAAGCATGATCGAGGCGTTTGGTACGTCGATACCGACTTCGATTACCGAGGTAGAAACCAAGATGTTAATTTCGTTATTTTGAAACCCCTTCATTACTGTCTCTTTTTCTTCTTGCTTCATTTTACCGTGGAGGAGTCCTATGTTCAGTCCAGGAAAGATGTGTTCTTTGAGGTAGGCGTATTCTTGCAATACCGATTTGACTTCGAGGGTGTCTGACTCGTCGATGAGGGGGCAGATCACAAAGGCTTGTCTCCCTTTTTTTACTTGATCTTCTATCCAGCGATAAGCGTCGATGCGTTTTTTCTCGGGAACACAGCGAGTGATGATAGCTTTGCGTCCTTGTGGCATTTCGTCAATCAGTGATAGATCTTGGTCGCCATAAACGGTGATGGCGAGAGTACGTGGGATGGGAGTGGCAGTCATGCAGAGGAGATGTGGAGATCCTTGTGCTTTGAGGATTTCGCGTTGTTTTACTCCAAAACGATGTTGCTCATCGATGATGGCGAGCCCTAGTTTGCGGAAACTAATGCCCTCTTGGATAAGTGCATGGGTGCCAATGACGATGTCAGCAGTGCCGGTTTTCATTTGTCTTACTATTTCTTCTTTTTGTTTGTTGGAAGTGCTACCGGCGATGAACTGGATGTTGAGGCCAAACTTTTTAAGGGTTTTGATGAATGTCTCATAGTGTTGTTTGGCGAGGATTTCGGTAGGGGCCATGATGGCTACTTGATAGCCGTTTTGGATGACATTGAGACTTGCGAGGGCACTGACTATTGTTTTACCGGAACCAACGTCTCCTTGCACCAGTCGGCTCATGGGGTAGTCTTTTTCTAAATCTTGATTGATTTCGCTGAGTGCTCTTTTTTGAGCATTTGTGAGATCAAAGTGGAGTTCATTGATACATTGATCGACGGCTTCTTGCGCAAGAGAGATTTTTTTGATTTCGCTACGTTTGATATTTTGCCAATACCATTTTTTTTGGAGGACTTTTAACTGGAGGATAAAGAGTTCGTCAAAGGCCAGTCTTTCGCGAGCGGAGAGCAGTTTTTTTTCTGATTGAGGAAAATGAATGTTTCTGATGGCTTGCCGATAAGCGCAGAGTGATTGTCTTTCGAGAATTTCTGGGGGCATGTATTCTTCGAGTTGATTGATCCAGTCGTCAATGAGTGGTTTGATTTTGGCACGGATCCATTTTGAATGAATACCTTCTGTTTCGTGATAAACCGGGACGATTCGGCCGGTATGGATTTGCTCGGTTTTGGATTGGAGGACTTCAAAGTTAGGGCTAACGAGGGAGATTTTTCCAAAGGCAAATTTTGCTTTGCCGCTGAGGACGATTTCTTTATTTCGTGGCAAGAGTTTGATTAGATGAGGTTGATTGAACCAGACTACTTCGATTGAGCCGCTGTCATCTGTAAAAATTGCTTTGGTAATTTTGCGATTACGTTTACTTCTGAGGTTGACTATATTGGAGAGCTTGCCTTTGAGATTGTTTACTTGGTCTGTGCGTACTTCGACTACTTTAGTGTATTGAGAATGATCATTATAGTCGCGCGGGAAATAGTGCAAAAAATCTCTCACGGTTTCAACGCCGAGGTGGTTGAGTTTATTTAAATGTCCCTTAGTGGTTCTAAGAACTTTATCAAGTCTTTTGTCAATCATCGCCAAAGGTTAGAGACTTTCAATTTTAAGAAATTTTCTTTTACCGGCTTGAAGGATGATTTCTTCAGAAATATCGATTTCAGCCTCATGGGAAGTAACTTTTTCTCCATTTACTTTGATTGCACCACCTTGGATTAAGCGTCGAGCTTCACTATTGGAGCTGACCATTTTGTTTTCTGCTAATAGCTCTACGATATTCCACTTATCCCCTTTCATTTGTTTTTTTTCTATGTCATCAGGTAGCCCCTTTTTTTTGAAAATCTCGATAAACTCTTTTTCTGCATGGTTGGCGGATTCTTGGTCGTGATAGATGGTGACGATTGCTTTTGCCAGTGCTACCTTGGAGTCGCGAGGGTTTTTGCCTGTTTTCAGTTCTTTTTTTTCTTGCTGGATTTGTTCGAGTGGTACTGTAGTTGCGAGTTCAAAGTACTTGGTGATTAGTGAGTCGGGAATGGACATGGTTTTACCAAAAATTTCTTGGGGCGATTCGGTTAGTCCGATGAAATTGTTGAGAGATTTACTCATTTTTTCGACACCATCTAGCCCTTCAAGGATTGGGACGGTGATGATGTTTTGAATCGTTTTGCATTCTAACTTTTTTTGGAGATCACGACCGACTAGCATGTTAAAGAGTTGATCCGTGCCACCTAATTCGACATCGCTTTCAAGCATTACTGAGTCGTACCCCTGCATGATTGGATACATCAATTCGGTGATGGAGATGTCTTGTTCGTTGTTGATGCGATTTTTAAAATCTTCTCTTTGAAGCATTTGGTTTACAGTCTTGAGGCTGTTGATTTCAAGGATCTCCCCCATTGACATCTTGGCAAACCATTCAGAATTATGACGGATTTCTACGTTATCGATATCGAGGATTTTACTAGCTTGCTCGATGTATTGTTTCATGTTGGACTGGATTTCTTCTTCGCTGAGCATTTTTCGAGTTTCGGATTTACCAGTGGGGTCCCCTATTCGTGCTGTGTAGTCACCGATTAAAAAGATTACTTGATGGCCCAATTCTTGAAACTCTCGGAGCTTTTTGAGAACTACGGCGTGTCCGATATGGAGGTCTGAGCCTGTTGGGTCTATGCCAAGTTTTACTCTGAGCTTCTTCCCTGCCTGGAGTTTTTTTTCTAGCTCTTTCTTGACGATGATATCTTCGACTCCCCTATTTAATAAATTGTTTAAGTCCATGTTTGAGTTATTGTTTATTTAAACCTATCAGAAAAGGCATATGAGAAAAAGTTAATAAAACTTGACAAAACTTGCTTTAGCTTTATATTATGAGGAATGTATTTAAGAAGGGGGGATGCTTGACGACAAGCTTAGACAATTTGGTTTGACCCGTAATGAGTCTGTAATTTATTTGGAGTTGTTAAAGCTTGGAGCTCAGCCGGTTAGTGTCTTGGCTAAGCGGCTTAAAATGAATAGAAGTACTACTTATTCGACTTTGCAGGCTTTGGGACAAAAAGGACTCGTTGGTCGTATGCGTAAAAATAAAATTACTTACTATAGCGCTGCCGATCCGAACTCTTTAGTGGGATACTTGGACAGTAAAGTGAGGACATTTGATTATTTTCGCAATGAAATGATTTCTTTGATACCAAAGTTTCGTTCTCTGCGTGGAGAAAGTAAGGTGAAACCTCCTTTGATCTCTCATTTTTCTGGTTTTGAGGCAGTGGAAGAATTGCTTTTGTCGGCTTTTACCTGCGGTTCTCAGTGTCGTGCATATCTTTCCCTCGAAAAATTTTTAGAGCATGGTTTAGAAGAAGCGATTTTAAATTATCGTAATCTGCTGGTCCATAACCAAAACACCCGTTTGAAAGCGATAGTTCCTGAGAAGTCCATTGTGAGGGCTTTTTTTAAGAGTGTAGCCAGTGAAAATAGCAGTAAACTAGTTGAAATTTGTGCTTTAGCGGAGCTAGAGTTTAGTGAATTATTTGAAAACCAATTGTGTCTTTACGATAATAAAGTTGCTATAATGCGCTTAGAGCCAAGTGCTGAGTATGCGATTGTGATTGATAATTTGGAAATATTTACTATGCATAAGCGTATTTTTGATTTGGTTTGGCATCAATATAAGCAATAATTTTTATGAAACAGTTTACGGTGAAGGTTTCTGCCGAGGCGGGAGAGCGAGTGGATAAGTTTTTAGCCGATGTCTTTAGTGGATTGTCGCGGAGTAAGATACAGGCGGCGATCAAGAAAGGAGAGGTGCTCGTAAACGGTGAGAAGACAAAAAGTGCTTATAAGCTAGTGGAAAGTGATTTATTAGAAGCGAAAATTGAGGATGAAAGGCCTTTATTTTTAGAAAAAGTCGATATGGAAATAGAGATTTTGTACGAAGATAATAATCTTTTAGTTGTTGATAAGCCGGCGGGTGTTGTGGTGCATCCTACTGAGGAGGGTGGTCACCTGGGAGAGACTGTTGTAAATGCTTTTTTGGATCGTTTTAATGAGGAGTTATTGATTGGTGGTAATATTCGTCCTGGGGTAGTTCATCGTTTGGATAAGGATACTTCTGGAGTTCTGTTATTGGCTAAGAATAAAACTGCTTTAGACTATTTTCAGACGCAGTTTAAAAAGCGCTCGGTGGAAAAGCGGTATTTAACCCTGGTTTATGGTGTCTTTGATACTGAACAGGCGATTATTGAGGCTCCGATTGCTCGTAGTGTAATTGATAGGAAAAAGATGGCGGTAGCTCCGGTAAAGAAAGGGAAATATGCGAAAACGGTTCTACAGCTTAAGGAGAAGTATCGCTTTGAAAAGGCGGATTATTCTTATCTTGAAGTGAAGATTGAGACCGGTCGTACTCATCAAATTAGAGTGCATATGGCTTCTGTGGAGCATCCGGTGGTTGGTGATGAAGTGTATGGTACTAAGCGTATCAATAATCTGTTTAAACGTGAATTAGGTTTAGAGAGACAATTTTTACACGCTCATAGTTTGGTTTTTGAAAATATTGATGGGAAGAAGATAAAAATAAAATCCGCCTTGGCGGCGGATTTAAAGGACGTTTTAGATCAGTTGGCTGTACTTTAGGCGGCAGCTTTTTCTTCTTCTTTCTTCTCAGCTTTCTTGGCAGGAGTGGCTTTTGCTTTGCCAACTTTGATGTCAATTACTTCAACTGTGGTGAGTGATTGTCTGTGACCAAAGGTTTTTTGGTATCTCTTTTTTGGTTTCATTTTGAAGACTCTGATTTTGTCTCCTCTATTGTGATCAAGTACTTTGACTTGCACAACAGCTCCTTCTACAAAAGGCATGCCTACTTGTGTGGTGCTGCCATCATTAACGAGGAGGATTTCTTTGAGGTCACAATTTTTACCGGCTTCACAATCGAGCTTTTCTAGTTCAAGAGTGTCTCCTTTTGCGACTTTATACTGTTTGCCTCCAGTTTGTACAATTGCGAACATAATTTTTTCTTAAAATGCTGGGTTATTCTAGTGAAGTTTTAGCTTTCGGTCAAGGAAATAATTTTAGTTATTGCTTCAGTTAGGCTTTGATCCAGCAATGCTTTTTCGGATTTTGTGAATTTATTGAGCACATAGCTACTGAGACTTTGGTTGTTTTTGGCTTCTTCTCCCCTATTTTCGATACCGATGCGTAATCTCTTAAACTCAGTTGTACCAAGGTGGGAAATGATTGATTTCATGCCGTTGTGGCTACCGGCTGAGCCTTTTTTGCGGAAGCGGATGGTGCCGAGCGGGAGGTCAATGTCGTCATAAATAACAAGTAAGTCATTAGCGTCGTAGTTGTAGTAGTTTAAGATTTTTGTTACCGCTTGACCAGAAAGGTTCATGAAAGTCGTAGGTTTTACGAGAAGTTTTTTTTGATTGTTGATGTTGAGGTCAGAAATTATGGCTTGAAATTTGCTTTCTTCTTTCCAAGAGCACTCCCCTACTGTTTCGCAGAGTTGGTCTAGAGCGATAAATCCTACGTTGTGTCTTGTGAAGTCGTATTTTTTGCCCCAATTGCCGAGGCCGACGATTACTTTCATCTTATTGGCGATAAGGGATAATCTTGTTGTTGATGGCTATTTTGTCTCCGTAGTGAGCTCCGGCTTTTTCTACTGCTTTTTGGATACCCATTTTATCCATGAAATGATAGACGCGTTCCAGTCCTTCACGATTATTGAGGTCTGTCATGGAGATTAGCTGCTCGATGCGTTTTCCTTCGATGTGAAATAGTTTTATTCCTTCTTTTTCTTCAATTTTTTGGATATTGAATTTTACTTTTTCGAGATGTGGTTTTAGTGTAGGGATTGTTTCTTCGACTTCGGTGATTTCTTTTTCTTCTTCAGCTTCTTTGGTGCGTAAGGTTGAGAGTTTTTCGCTCAGATCGAAGAGCAATTGAGCGAGACCGGTTTTTGTCAGTGCGGAAATTGTATAGATTTTTGCTTTATTGCTGGCTTTTTCAAGGGCTTTGATTTTTTCTTTTAATTCTGCCGGTTCTATCATGTCGGCCTTATTAATTGCGATTAATTGTTCTTTCCTGCTTAGTTTTTCGTCGAATTTTTCTAGTTCTTGGTTGATAGTTTTAAAGTTTTCTACGAGATTTTCTTCAGTTCCATCGAGCAGGTGGACGAGGATTTTGGTACGACTAACATGTCTGAGAAATTCGTGTCCCAGTCCCCTACCCTCACTGGCTCCTTCGATGAGACCGGGGATATCGGCAACGATGAAGGTGTTCTCTCGGTTTCCGCCAAATTGTTCTAAGCTGACAACGCCGAGATTAGGTACGAGTGTTGTGAAGTGATAGGCGGCGATTTTTGGTTTTGCGTTGCTGATTACGGAGATTAGTGTGGATTTTCCGGCCGATGGGAGTCCGATGATGCCGACTTCTGCGACTAGTTTTAATTCTAGATTAATCTTTACTTCTTCTCCTGGCTCACCGTTTTCGGCAAAGCGGGGGGCTTGATGGACTGAGCTCACAAAGCGGGCGTTTCCTTTGCCACCGATACCGCCTTTGGCGATCACTATTTGGTCTCCTTCATGATCGAGATCGGCGATGATGGCTGATTTGTCTTCGTTATAGACTACTGTTCCCTTTGGGACGTCGATGATGAGGTCTTCAGCGTTTTTACCATGCATTTTTTTTCCTTTGCCCGGCACTCCCGGGTTGGCTTTGTAGACTTTTTTGTGCTTAAGGTGGTAAAGAGTGTTGATTTGTGGATTGACCTGGAGGATTACATCTCCACCGTGTCCACCATCTCCTCCATCGGGTCCTCCTTTGGGTACGAATTTTTCGCGGCGGAAGCTCATACAGCCATTGCCGCCTTTACCTGCTATGGCCTTTATTTTTAATTCATCACAAAACATTTTCTTGGATTAGTCAGTAAACAATCTATCCTATTTTTTCTATTTGCAAAAGGGTTAAGGTTTTTGCTAATTTTGAACTTGTAGAAAATATTTGGCCCAGGTGGCGGAATTGGTAGACGCGCGAGACTCAAAATCTCGTTCTTGCAAGAGAGTGAGGGTTCGATTCCCTCCCTGGGCACCAGAAAAAGCGTGAAGCAGTCATATTTCACCTCAGGCTGCGAGTATTTTTGTGAACACGCACCGTATGTGCGCTTATTACAAAAATCTCTTGCTTCGGCGAAATCTGACTGCTTCACGCTTTTTCTGGACTGAAGATTGGGCTTTTGGGTTTATATGGACGACGTCGCTACGCTCGTCTGTGCTTGGAGGTGGGGGGACATCGCTGTGCTTGTCATGTTTTTTTGTGCTTGTTTCTCGCTGCGCTTGAAACTCGTGGGGATGTTGATGAAGAGTTGGATGGATTTTTTTTGTGCTCGTTTCTCGCTTTGCTTGAAACTCGTGTTTTTTTCTTTTTTATTGCTAGTTTGGGGATGATGTAGTTTAGGTAGATTATGAAGGTGGCCATTAGGAAGATGGCGCTTAGGTATTCGTGGAAGAGGTTTATGGCTAGGGCTTGGGAGAAGTGGGCTCCGATGAAGATTATCAGGGCGATGCGGATTATGTTTAGGGTGTAGATTACGGCGAGGCCGGCTAGGAAGGCTATTATGGTTTTTTTGCTGTCGAAGTGGTATTTTTCTTTGCTGAAGTAGATTGCTGTGAGAAATAGTAGTGAGAAGGCGATCAGAGAATAGATGCCGGCGCAAGGAGGGCCTACTTCTACTATGAATTCATTCATTTTAACACCGAAGCCGTTTTCTAAGGTTGTAATGTGTGTGTCTTCTGCCATTAGCGGTAGGACAGCTCTTAGTGTCCAGGCTAAAGGGGTGAAGAATATTGGCCAGAAGCCATTTACAATAAAATGGGTGGTAAGGATCCCTATCAATATACAGATGGCAAAAAGGATTTCTTCTTGTAGATATTTAAGTGAGAAAATTTTGGTATTAAACACTGCGAAAAAAATTGATAATTGGCCGAAACCGTAAAGAATGAAGTACGCTATTTTATGGGGTATTCCTGCCACCATTAAGTTTTCTGGCGGGATAGCAAAAAATCCTGCAGCCAGAATTCCAAATATTAAAGTCTGCAAGATGGAGTTTTTGTAGCTCTTGAGCTTGGAAATCTTTTTTCTCTGGAGGTAGATAATCAAAATGATCAAAAAGTAGATGAACTTTGAGAGGTAATTTTCGTTGACCTTATAATAAGGTTGGCCAAATAGCTCTTTGATTTCCTGATAAAAAAAAGAAACCAACCCATAAGCTAAGAGAAATACTACTAGACGGATGAGGAAGGCTTTTTTTCCTTTTGTTAGTTTAATTTTGGCAAATTTTTTGAGCATATTGGTCAAAGAGGTTTATGAGGTTTTGGGTTTTGGGTCCGAGAGGGATTGTTGTTTCGTCAATGCGGTTGATGGGGACGATCCCCTTAGTGGATTGTGTGAGGAATATTTCTTTTTTCTTTTTCAGTTCAGATAATTTTATTGTTTTGTATTCTACTGGAAACGGCGTGATTTCCAAAACTGTTTGTCGGGTAACACCAGCAAGGACTTCTCCTTTTCTAGTACAAAGCGTTTTTCCTTCAAACCAAAATAAGTTTGCGTAGGCGCATTCATATACTGCTGATTCTTTATCAACCAAGATAGCATCATAGAATCCGTTTTTTTCGGCAGTTTGATGGCTGTGAAAACTACTTAAATAGGAAATACTTTTGATTTCAGGCATTCCCCTACTACACTGGATTGATTGACAGTTTGCCCCTTCTGTATAAATTTTGTGATCGAAGCTTAGTGCGGCTGATGTTATTAAAATTCCTTCTTTGATTGCTACTATTTTTACTCTTTGATTGGCTGCTCCAAGTTTATTGATCAATTGATAGAGCATTTTAGCTATTTCGGAATCTTGATATTTGATTTCTATACTTAATACTTGAGCGTTCTTTTTTAATCTTGAGAGGTGTTGATCGAGACGGAATATTTTATGGTTATAAGTACGCATAGTTTGAAAAACTCCGTAGGCACGCATAACCGTATCAGACAGGAGAGGGATGGAGATTTCTTTAGGGTCGCTGATTTTTCCGTTGAAGCTTGCTAACATAAGATTTTCATAAAAGATTTTACTTTATCTAAGGTTTCTTCAAATTCTGCTTCTTCTTTTTTATTTTCTTCGCCTTCAGTTTGCTTGTC
>CAYMGN010000003.1:19604-32963 GCA_964389995.1 uncultured Candidatus Peribacteria bacterium
CACTTGGAGGTAGAGTTTTTGATCTTTTTTGATAATAGTGCGGATGGCGATGTTAAAGTCGAGATCTCCGTTTGGTTCGATACGGCCGATGACTCCAGTATAGACGCTGCGGGTATTTTTTTCTAATTCATCGATGATTTCGATTGCTCTTTTTTTTGGGCAGCCGGTGATAGACCCGCCTGGGAGCATGGATATCAGAGCTTCGCTAGTGGTAAGTGCCGGTTTTACATTGCCGGTGATTTTGGAGTAAGTGTGCCAGACGGCTTCTAGTTTTTTGATTTCACGACGGGCTACCACTTCTACACTTCCGATTTGGGCTATTTTACCGATGTCATTGCGTAGCAGGTCGGTGATCATGTGTAGTTCAGCCTTTTCTTTTTCGCTGGCGATCAAGTCTGCAAGGAGTTTTTCGTCTTCTGCTTTGTTTTGACCTCTGGGACGAGTGCCTTTGATTGGTTCGGTTGTAATTTTGCGGTCTTTTATCTTGATGAAGCGTTCCGGTGATGCGCTTAAGATTTGAAAGTTTTTGTTTTCGAGATAAGCTAAAAAGTCTACTTGATTACTTTCAATTACTTTTTGAAAAAGTAGTCTTGCAGGCATGTTGGTTTTTGCCTCGAGGCGATGAGTGAGGTTGATTTGGTAGATGTCTCCAGAACGGATATAGCTTTTGATTTTTTTATAGGCTTTTTGGTATTCTTCTGGGCTGATTATGGCTTTAAAGTTATTATTTTTATAATTGCTTTCGTTTTGAACGGGCTTTCTTTGTGCAATTTTTTTATACAAATCGAGATCTTTTTCTGAATGATAGTGAATAGTCCCCCATTGGTTATCGGGATCAAAAATAATATAATGACTATGTGATTGGAGGTAGACTTTAGGCAGCTTTAAGTCATCTATGGCGTTCTGTTTTATGTCATAAAGTTGATAAGCAATATCGTAACTAAAGTAGCCGGTAATTAGTCTTTCTTGTGCCTGTTGGTTTTGAATGAATTTTTTGTACTTATTTTCGGATTGGTATGTCTCCGTTGGATTGAAGCTGATCAGTGGAAGCCAGCCTTTATCGCTAAAGCTCATTTGGAAACAGACATTTTTTTCTTCTTCGTTGAGCTTTTGGAAGAATTCGGTTGGGGTGATTTTTAGGCGAAATTTTTTATACATCGAGAAAGTTTTTGATTATTTGGTCTCCATCTTTTGTTAAGAATGATTCGGGGTGAAATTGTATACCGTAGAGGGGGTATTGTTGGTGGGTGATGGCCATGATTTCTTGATCTTTTGTCCAGGCTGAGAGCTTGAAGTTATGAGGGACCGAATCAATCACCAATGAATGATAGCGAGCAATTACTGTGTTTCGTGGCACTTTAGCAAAAAGGTTTTCACCAGTATGTTCGATAGTTGAAGTTTTGCCGTGAAGAATTTTTTTTGCAGAAATCACTTTGGATCCAAATAATTGTCCGATACATTGGTGTCCGAGGCAGACTCCTAGTATTGGTTTTGTCTGATAAAATTCTGAGATTGCCGGCAGGGAGATCTCACTGCTGTCCGGATTTTTGGGGCCAGGTGAGATGATGATCTTTTGCGGGTTTAATTGATGGATTCCTTTGAGATCAATTTTATCGTGGGCAATTACTTTTACTTTAGCTCCTAACCTCTCTAGTTGCTGATAGAGATTGAAGGTGAAAGAGTCGTAGTTGTCGATTAGCAGTATCACTTGATCAGTTTAAGAAATTCGTTGCGGGTTTTTGGGTCTTGTTTAAATAGACCTTTGCAGGATGAAGTGGTCATGGTGGCGTTTTGTTTTTCTACGCCTCGGGCCATCATACAGAAATGCTTTCCTTCCATCACTACTCCTACTCCTTTTGGTTCTAGGAGCTTAAACAAGGATTGAGCGATTTGCATAGTCAGTCTTTCTTGGTTCTGGAGGCGACGTGAAAATATCTCGACGATGCGTGGGAGTTTCGATAAGCCGATAATTTTTTTATTGGGAATGTAACCAATGTGCGCTTTGCCATAAAATGGCAGCATGTGATGTTCGCAGGTCGAGTAGAAGTCGATTCCCTTACAAATAATCATCTCGTCGTAATTTTCTCCGTCAAAGGTGGTGATGATTTTTTCGGGCTCTTGGTCGTAGCCACCAAAGAGTTTTTTGTAGGAGCGGGCGATTCTTTCGGGAGAGTCTTTTAATCCTTCGCGTTGGGGGGCTTCACCGATTTCTTCTAGTAATTTTGATAGTAATTGAGAGATTTTTTCTTGATTCATGCTAGATCTTGATTACTTGGTCTGGGTTGTTTAATTCTTCTTTCAGTTGCTTAATTGATTTGTTGAGGATGGGGTGAATAAATTCAGGAGCGATCTCGGCTAAGGGTGTGAGGACGAAGTTTCTTTCTTGGATGAAGGGGTGCGGGATTGTCAGTGTTGGGAATTTAACTGTGTTCTGCTCATAAAAAAGTATGTCGATGTCGATGATGCGCGGGCCGTTTTTTATTTTGCGTTCTCTGCCCATTTTTTCTTCTATTTTGAGAGTTTCTTTGATTAGCTCCTGGGGGGTGAGGCTCGTTTCGAGTAAAAGGCAGATGTTGATGAACCAGTCTTGATTTTTATAGCCTACTGGTTCGGTTTTATAATGTGATGAGATTTCGAGGATTTCGCCAAGTTCTTTTAGATGTTCGGTAGCGGTTTCGATGTTTTTTTTGAGATCACCGATATTTGTGCTGATACCGAGATAGCTTTTATTCTTTTGATCCATCGTATTCTACAAAGTATTTTTCGGTCTCATAAAGGCGAATTGAATCTAAAGGCAGTTTGTCCTCTAATTTATCCCAAATCCAGACAACGGTGTTTTCCGCTGAGGGGTTTTCTAGTAAGTCGTTTAGGTGTGTGTGGTCTAGTACATCAATTACTTCAGTGTTTACTAGATCTTTAACCAGTTTGAAATCGAGGACCATGCCGTCTTCTTGGACTGGTCCGCGGATATTGATGGTAAGTTTGTAATTATGCCCGTGGAGGTTTTCGCATTTGCCATGATACTTAGTGAGGAAATGTGAGGCGGCAAATTCGAAGCAACAGCTAAGTTTCATAATTGGTCTACTCATGATTTTCCGTTAAAAAATTGAAAAAATTGTTTTGTCAGGCCCACATTGTGGGTTCTTATAATACTCGCTCCGTTGAGATAAGCAATGGCAGTTAGTGGTAGCCCGCAGAGGTCTCTTTGGTCGAGTTCGCCGCCTAAGAGTGATTTACGGGAAATGCCGAGGAGGATAGGGTGTCCGAGTTGAGCGAGTTCATTGAGTCTAACGATTATTTCGTAGCTGTAACGTGGTATGCTGCTGATAAAATGTCCCATTCCTGGGTCGAGAATAATTTGCGATGGGTCGACTCCAGCTGCTTTGGCAAGATTGATTTTTTCTTGGAGGAATTGTTTGATTTCGCTGGTGATGTCTTGGTACTTTTTTTGTTTGATGCTAGTGCGGGCGCTTGAGTCTTTGGAATACATTAGGATCAGTTTTGCTTTGTGTTTTGCAACTACAGCAGCTAAGTCTATGTCTCCACGTAAAGCAGTGACGTCGTTGATGATGTTTGCTCCTGCTTCGAGGGCTGCGTCGGCTACTTCTGCTTTGTATGTGTCCACGGAGATTTTGATTTTGCTTTTTTGACGGATGGCTTTTATTAGCGGGATGATTCTCTTTTTTTCTTCTGCAATTGTTATCGCTTTGCTGCCTGGGCCGGTGGCTTCTCCTCCGAGGTCGAGGATTGTTGCGCCTTCATCTTCTAATTTTTGTGCTTGGTTGAGGGCTTTTTTTAGATCGAGATACTCTCCCCCATCGGAAAAGGAGTCGCTGGTTACATTGATCACGCCCATTAATGTTGGCAAATCGTTCATGCCTTTACTTTAATGCTTGTTTTTTTGACTGTCGAGCGATAAAATTCTTTTCCATGAAGAGATTTTTGTTGTTACATTACGGTGAGGTTGGGATCAAGCAGTCAAATCGGCCTTATTTTGTGAAGAAGTTGAAGAAGAGATTGGCGAAAGTGCTGGCCGAGGTTTTGGATGAGCCACCGGTGGTGAAGCTTACTTTGCAAAGATTTTTGGTGGAGTTGCCGGATGGATTTGATGAGGGGGCTGTGGTAAAGGCGTTGGAAAGGGTTTTTGGTATTAAGAATTATGGGTTTGCTTATCGGGGTGGTGATGTGGTTTCCGCGTTAGGGAGGGAGATTTTGAATGTACTTGAGGGGGTGGGGCGGCCGGAGAGTTTTTGCGTGAGGGTGAAGCGTTCGCAAAAGATGGAGTTTAATTCTGAAGAATTGGAGAGAGCTTTAGGTGCGGAGATTTTAAGAGGCGGTTTTCAATCAAAAGTTGATCTCAATAATCCAGAGCTGACTGTTTACGTTGAGTTTTTTAATGGTCATGGATTTTTCTTTCTGAAAAAATATGAGGCCAGTGCTGGCTTGCCGACTCAAACTACTGGTAAAGCGATTTCTTTGATTTCCGCGGGGATTGATTCACCGGTGGCCTCTTATCGGATGATGCAGCGTGGATTAAAGCTGATTTTTTTACATTTTCATGCCTATCCTTTTAGTGATCAAGCTGAGTTAGAAAATGCAAAGGAGCTAGTGGAAAAACTGAGTATTTATCAAGGTGGAGCTAGATTTTATACGGTAGGACTGGGAAAAATTCAAAAGTCGATTGCCACTAATCTGAAGGTTCCGGGGAGATACCGTACTATTCTTTTTCGTCGGTTGATGTTAAAAATTGCCGAACGTTTTGCAAAGAAGCATCTGGCGAAAGCCTTAGTTACCGGTGACAGCTTAGGGCAGGTTGCTTCTCAGACTTTAGAAAACATCTACGCTATTCATGAGGTGACGAGGATTCCCCTTTTTCAGCCTTTAATAGGTTATGGCAAAGAGGAGATTATTCAGGTGGCCAAGGAGATTGGTACTTATGAGATTTCGATTAGGCCATGTAAGGAAAGTTGCGGTTTGTTTGCGCCGCGTCAGGTGGAAGTAAAGGCGAGTTTAAAAAAGATCTTGGAGTTGGAGGCTTATTATCCCCTTGATGAATATGTTGATCGGGCAGTTTCTGAGGCTGAGTGTTTAGAGTTTTAATTGAAAGTGCTTTTTTTGCGCAGTTGTTTGTTGAAGCTAATGGCAAAGCGGTGGGCTTCATCTCTTGCTTTTTGTAGTAATTTCAGTGCTTCGTTGTTTTTTTCGAGGAGGATGGAGTGTTTTTTTCCGGGGACAAATATTTCTTCTAGCCTTTTTGCGAGGGAGATGTGAGGTATTTGGATGTCTAGTTTGTTAAGTACTTTTTCGGCTGCTCTGAGCTGTCCTTTTCCGCCATCAATTACTAAGAGGTCAGGTATCTTGCTGAAAGACTTATCTTCCTTAAATTTGATTTTTTCGGTGGCCATGGCGTGGCATTCGGGGAGACGTTTTTTGCACTCTTCTAGACTGCAATCTAATTCTTCAGGTAGTTTTTTGATTAGCTCAAAGCCTAGTAGCTGGTAGTACTCTTTTAGTTCAGGTTTGCAGAGGATGTAGATGCGTTTGGCTTTTGCTTTTTTTATGAGGCAACGGATTAAGTAGTGCCCCAATTTTTGACCTCTTTCCTCGGGGGCGATCCAGAGATTCTTGATTTCTGCAACTTTTTTAGAGCGTTCTTCGAGCGAAGCTATTCCCACTACTTTCTTTTTTTTCTTTATTGTTTTTTCGATAATGTAAAAGTTTTCGGAAGGGTTTTTTTGATGTTCTTCGATCAGTTTTTGATCTTGTTTGCGGGCTTTTTTTACTTGATAGTCTTCGGTTTGGATTTTTTCTACTAGTTTGTTGAGGCGGCGGTAGAGGACTTCTTCCATGCATTTGTAGTCATCGGGCTTGCCGGTTACAGTGCGGATTTTAAATTTTCGGTACATGCTTTTTTTGGGAGCGCCGTTTTCAAAGACAATCATCGAGCCGACCGTGTTGGTGCCGCTGAGATGGGAGATGTCGTAGCATTCGATTCTCTTGGGGATGTTTGGGAGGTTGAGTATTTCAGCTAATTTTTCTGTGCTTTCGATGGTGCTTTCGCTCACTTCGTACCATTTTGGTTTATTGCGGTCGGCGTAGATGCGGGCGTTATTGAGACTTATATCCAGTAGTTTGTCTTTCTTGCCCTTTTGCGGGACAGTCACTTTGAGCCTTTGATCGACGATGATTTCTAATTCTTTTTTATTCTCTATTTTGTGGGGCACAATAATTTCACGGGGAATGTCTGTGCAGATTTCGTAATACTGCTTGAGGAAAGCGCTGAGGATTTCGCTGTCTTCTTCGTTATCGGCGGCGTCTTTAGCGTTGAGGATGAAGTTTTCTTGATTGAGCAGTTTTCCCTCACGAATCTGAAAGAGGTTGAAATAAGCTTGATTTTGAGTGATGCAATAATTGATGATGTCCTGATTTTTATTGTCTGGCGTGGCCACCTTTTGTTTTTCGAGGATGTCGCGGATTTTTTGAAGTTTATCTCGAGTTTTAGCCGCTCGTTCAAATTGCTTGGTTTGAGCAAAGTGCAGCATTTCTTCTTCAAGATCCTTGAGGATGTTGTCTGCTTTACCGGCAAGGAAGTCTTCAATTTTTTTGATGATAGCGCGGTATTCTTTGGGAGTGATTTTGCCGATACAGGGGGCGTCGCATCTTTTTATATGAAAGTCGAGACAGGGGTATTTGATCACTTTATTGCTGACTTTTACTTCGTGATCAATATTGGGATCTTTGTTTTCCTTGATAAATTCGATGTCAAGGTTGCAGTGACGGAAGGGGAAGAGTTTTTTTAGGAGTTTAAAGGTTGCTTTTACTTTGTGGGCTGCCGGTTTGGGGCCAATATATTTAGAACCATCCTTTTTAATTTTGCGGACGATTTGGATGCGGGGAAAGTCTTCGTCTGTGATCTTGATATAAACATAGTTTTTGTCATCCTTCATGAGGATGTTGTATTTTGGCTTGAATTGTTTGATGAGGTTTGTTTCAAGGATCATTGATTCTAGCTCTGTATCTACAGTAATTACCTCAATGTCGTCGATATTTTCTACAAGCTTGCGAGTACGGGTAGAGTGCTGATAGTTCTTACGAAAATATTGTCTAACTCTCTTACTGAGGTCCTTGGCTTTACCGATATAGATCACTTCTCCATTATCATTTTTCATTTTGTAGACACCGGGTGCGTGTGGCAAATCCTTTAAAATGGCTTTGATTTTGTCGTTCATAGAGTATTATTAGACGGGGTGATAATATCATATTCATGGCTAATTCCTTAGAAAAACGCTTATGGCGACGGGTGAGGTTTTATCTTTCTTTTCTAAGAATTGTACCTTTTGTCAAGATGGTGGCGGTTTGTAACAATTTGGCTTTGGGTAAGGTTACTGAAGAAAGTGATATTGATTTGTTTA
Source organism: uncultured Candidatus Peribacteria bacterium (assembly GCA_964389995.1). Taxonomy (GTDB): domain Bacteria; phylum Patescibacteriota; class Gracilibacteria; order UBA1369; family LOWO2-01-FULL-3; genus CAYMGN01. Next base: position 27,017 of record CAYMGN010000003.1, read on the forward strand.
TTGTTGCAAAGCGAGGACGGCTTTTTACGGTGAGGCTTTTAGTGACTTTCATCCTTCATATTTTAGGAGTGAGACGACATGGGGACAAGGTGAGTGGTCGTTTTTGTCTCAGTTTTTTTATTGATGAAACTTACAGTAACCTTTCCCCTATCGCACTTGAAGATGATTATTATTTGGCTTTTTGGATCAATAGTTTGGCCCCGGTGATCGACCGTCAATATTATGATCATTTTTTTAATGAAAATCGATGGATAAAGAAATTTTGTGATGAGAGTTTTTCTGGTAGTAAGCGCTATTTGTTTTCTTTCAATCCCCTATTTGATTTTTTCAGGTTGATGCTTTCAGTGCCGTTTAGCTTTTTCTGGGGAGATTTTATTGAAGATTTTTTTAAGAAATGGCAACTTAAACGCGCGAGAGAAAAAGCAGAAATTGTTGATGATCGAGCGTCACTAATTGTGAAAGAAAATATTTTGAAGTTTCATAATTTAGATCGCCGTGATCACTATCGTCAGTTAGTTGCTGAGGAGTTTGGTTTAGAGAGGAGTTTGACAAATTCTGAATTTTTGTCAGTATTTAATTAACTAAAAAAATGCAATATGGGGATGGAGTCGGATGACAAGGAGGATATACCGGTGGATGATATCTTAAGTGCTTTAGATGATATATCTAGTGCAGATACGCCAGTTGCGTCTAATAGTGAGGGAGAAATTTGTGCTTATGATGAAGAATTTAATCCAATTTTGACTTTGATGATTTCTCAAGGCAGTGCTGCGAGGGTAAAAGCTATTGTTGATGCGGCTGAAAGAAGAAAAGAGCGTATAAAATCTGAGCCTGAGGCTACAATTGATTTAAGTACTAATGAAGATGCTGAAAATAAAGCTGTTGGAGAAAATGAAGCTGGAGATGATGATTTCGATATTATTTTCCGGCTTGGAGATGTTGATTATTTAGTGCTTGAAACTTTGGCCAAAGAAAATTTTTTAAGAAACGTGGAAAATGGTACTGTGAAACCTGGAGAGGAAATAATTATTTATAGTGATGGCGTTGGCAAAGGTGAAGCTAGGCATATTGTCTTTCAGGGGATGGACTTTCCAGAGTTTGGGGATCCACGGCTTATTTTTTCTCATAAAGGTTTGGAGCATGGGATGATCTATATTTATCCCGGGGATCTTTTGAGAAGTATCATTTTGAAAGCGCTTCCGAGTGAGTAGAGAGAGTATTATTTTGGAGATTTGGGGACGGCGCTATCGCCTTTAAATTTAAGATTGATAGCTGTACCGTTAAAGCCATATTCTTTGCGGATTTCGTTTTCGAGATAGCGTTTGTACGAGAAATGAATATTGGCCGCGTGCTTAAAAAAAAGTATGAAATTAGGTGGGCAAATATCGGCTTGGGTAGCGTACATAAATTTGGGCTTCTTATTTTTTGTACTGGCCGGTGGATGTTTAAAGGTGATTTTTTGGAAGAATCCGTTGAGGATTTGCGTCGGGATACGTTTTTTTCTTTCTTCCATGATTTCACTGGCGATTTCTAAAACCTTATAAGTATTGCGTTTGTTTTTTGCTGAAATAAAGATGACTGGCGCCCAGGGCACAAAAGCAAATGTCCGTCTGAGTTTAGCGATGATACGTTGACGGATTTCTTCACCTTTTTCAAAGAGGTCGCTTTTGTTAATGGCGATGATCAATCCTTTTTGCGCTTCCACGATGTGTTGGACGATGCGAGGATCTTGTTTGGTGATTCCTTTTTCGCCGTCGATGACTAAGACTACTATTTCGGATCTTTCGATGGCACTGAAGCTACGGAGTGAGCTGTATTTTTCTATTCCCTTTTCGATTTTTCCTCTTCTTCTTAAACCGGCGGTATCGATTAGCGTGTATACTTGGTCTTGATATTGGAGTTCGGTATCGATGGAGTCTCTGGTGGTGCCGGGTATGTCCGAAACGATCACTTTTTCTTTGCCGATCAAAGCGTTAAACAGAGAAGATTTTCCAGCATTTGGTTTGCCGAGAATGGCGATATCGATGCCGCCTGTTGGTGTTTCTAATTCCAGTTCTTTTTTCATTCCGCTTTTAAATCCGAGTTCTTTAAGTTTTTTACCAATTTCAAATTCGAGGTTTTGGATGCCAAATTTATGGATGGCGGAAACAGTGACGGCTTCGCCAAATCCGAGTTCAAAGAGATTGTAGATCATTTGGTCCAGTTCTTGATTGTCGCATTTATTGGCGACGAGGATGGTGGTTTTTTTGGAGTTACGCAAAAGGCTAGCAGCGGTAAAGTCATCAACAGTCAATTCATAGCGGGCATCTGTGACAAAGAGGATGAGGTCAGCGTCTTCGATGGCGATTTGGGCCTGAGCTTGGATGTTTGATTCAATGTTTTCCTGCTTACCATATTCGAGACCGCCGGTGTCAACTAACAGTACTTGATACTCCCCTATTTGGAGCTTGCGACTAATGCGGTCGCGAGTAGTTCCGGGTATGTCAGTAGTGATCGCCTGTCGAGAATTAGTGAGACGATTAAAAAGTGTTGATTTACCTACGTTTGGTCTGCCGATGATAGCAATAGTCGGCGGCGCTTCCATTGGAAACTTGTTAATGGACTTTCAGTATAGGGATTGCTTGTGTTATAATCAAGAAAGTTATCAAAAAACATGAAAAAGCAATTAATAGTTTTAGTTTCGGTTTTTATTCTCAGTTTTGGCCTTATTAGTACCACTGCGTTTGCGGCTCAGGCTCCTTCGACTGTTTTGCCAGGTACGGATATTGGAGCGCGCGATTGTGATCGACTGATGAATTGGGTAGATATTAATGAGTCAGAAGCACGAGAAATTATTGGTCAGAGAAATGATTTGCCTGGAGATGCGACCGGAGCAGGGGCTGATAGTACCTACACCGACATCCTAGCCTGTGGGATCCGTAGTGGTAATATCAGCTTGTGGATGATCCCCTTTTATATTCGCTATATACTGGAGTTTGTGATTGGTTTAGCGGGTCTAGTAACTCTTGGGTTTATCATTTATGGTGGTGTAGTCTACATGTTTGCTGGTATCTCTGAGGATAAGGAAGGCGGTAAGAAAGCAATCAAAAACGGCATCATCGGTTTAGTGCTGACGCTGACGGCTTGGGCGATTGTTAATATTGTGATTGCCTTACTGACTTAGATCATTTCTTGCTGCCAGAGCTCCCATTTCTCTTGGAGGAATTTTTTTATTTCTGCTTCGAAGTTTTCTCTTTCAAATTTTTGAGCGTGTTTTCTGATCTCCGAGGCTTTAAAGTTTGATTTTTCTTCTTGATACTTTTGGATGGCCTTGCTGAGGCTAGAAATAGATTGTTTCTCAAAGAAAACTCCGGTTTGATCTTCGCTGATAGAGTCCAGAGCTCCTCCCTTTTTGTAAGCGATCACCGGTTTTCCCGAGGCCATGGCTTCTAGTGGAGTGATGCCAAAGTCTTCCAGTTGAGGAAAAATCAGGGCTTCACAGTCGCGGTATAATTCTTTTAATTTTTCTTCATCGACAAAGCCGAGGATTTCGATGTTGCTCTTTGCTTTTGCTCGTAGCTCTTTTTCCATCATGCCGCTGCCGGCGATTTTTAGTGGGAGACCGAGTTTATTGAAGGTATCGACAATTAAATCAAATTTTTTGTAGGGAGTGAGTCGACCAACGGCGAGGAAGAATCCCTTTGATTTTGTACTTAGTTCAAACTGATCGAGTTCGATCATGGGGTGGATGATTTTGGATTCTTTATTGTAGTATTTTTGGATGCGTTTTTGGCTAGTTTGAGAGTTGGCGATGAAGTGATCTACTCTTTCGGCGGAAAGGCGATCCCAGAGTCTGATTTTATGCATACGTTTTTTGGCCATCTTTTTTAGAAATTGCGGCCATTTGTATTCGTCGATGTACTGTTGCCAATTGTCCCAGGCATAGCGCATTGGCGTGTGGCAATAGCAGGCATGCATAGTTTCTACTTTGGTGATGATGCCTTTGGCGCAGGAGTGCGAACTGGAAATGACGATGTCGTAATTACTTAAATCAAAGGACTCAAAGGCATAGGGCATCATTGAGAGGTAGAGCTGATGTTTGGTTTTTGCGAAGGGCAATTTGTTAATAAAGGAAGTATGAATCTCGGTGTTTTGAAATTCGGGGAGGGCTTGAGGATTATAGATGGAAGTAAAAATAGGTGCATCAGGAAAGAGCTTATGGAGTACGAGGTTGACTCTTTCAGCACCGCCGGGGTTTGTTAACCAGTCAAAAACTAAGGCTATTTTAGCTTTAGAGAGATTCAAGGGAAAAAATTATTTTTTTTATCCTAACTGAAAAATCTTTTTTAGTCTAACTTGAAAGAGTCTCCTTCTGTGTAACGGTCTAGGATGTCTTTTTTCTTTTCCGGTGTTGTTTCTGTTTGAGGTGTAGGCGTGGAGGGTGGTTTTTGAGGGGGGGGTTTTTCCGTTTGTTGATTTTTTTCTCTATTGGCAGAGTTTATCTTTTCTTTTTCCTCGATGTATTTAGTCAGTCTGCTGTGGTCGTCTTCACTCAGTCCGTCTGGAGTTTTGACTACTGTTCCGAGGATTTTTTTGTAGATATTTTTATCGTCCATTTTGTCCAGGGCTTTTGCTTTGAAAAGTTTGACTACTGTGTTGTCAGGATCTCTTTCTAACAGACGTTCACAGATATGGATGACATCGACGTACTTTTTGTCTTTAAACCACATTCCCAATAGTTCGAGGATCACGTCTTCGTCTTTCTTAGCTAGTGTTGATGTTTTTTTGGAACTGACGTCAGTGGCGAGAAGGAGATGGCCGGCTTTGCGATTGAGTAGATAAACGAGATAGCCAAAGCCGCAAATTACAAAAGCTATTACAGGCAAGACGGCATTATATTGTAGGAGGTAGTTGTAACCCGCATGTAAAACAATCGAAATTACTAGCCCCTTGAGTACCATTTTTTGTTGATAGGCGTGACTCATAGGTATACGAAATATTTTACTAATTATTTTAGTTCCGAGGCTACTTCTTTTACCGATTGATTTTTCTTGTTTTTTTAAGTAGAAAGAAAATTTACCTATTCCATAATAATAACCAAAGATTCCAGAAAAAATCATATGTGCGCAGGCTGTAAATAGTGATCGAAAAACGAACATTCCTACTAACTCACCTAGACTAATACTGGGCCAAAATTCTACCAGATAATAGATATTTTCAGTAAAAGCAAATCCTAGTGCTGCGGCTAAGCTGTAGCGAATCGAGTCATTAATTTTTTGTATCAGAAGTGTTTTTTTATCAATACCACTGACTACATAGAATTTGATTATTTCTTCTAGAGCACCAAAGAGGACAAACATGGCGATGAAAGTTGTGTTTTGATCACTAATGTTGTTTTCAATAAAGGCGGCAAGGTTAAAATTAGGAAATTTGTCCCAAAGTTCTTGCATTAAGAGGAGAGCTGGGGCTGTAAAACAACCAATTCCAAATACAAGAGCGAGAGTTTTTTTGCTTCTCTCACTTTTTCTAAAGATGAAGTAGAGCCAAACAGCAATCGGAACAGCCGCTGCAATAGTGGAAATTCCTAAAAGTACAAACTTGTTTTCGAACATTGCTTATCGCTTATCCAAATTGATAAGTTCCGTCGTCTCCAGTGCCCGATTGATCTTGGTTTGGCTGAGGTTGAGTGGGAGTTTGCGGAGGTGCTGGAGGTGTCGGTTGTTGTGGGTTAGTCGTAGGTTGTGGAGTGGCTGCTGGTTGTTGAACCTGAGGTTGAGGTGGAGTGGCTGGTTGTGGAGCAGGATTTGGGGCTGTTGTTTGAGTTTCTTGAGTTGGTGAAGGTGCTTGTGGAGCAGTTGTTTGTTCTTGAGGTGGTGTAGGTGCTACTGCTGGTGTTGGAGCTTGCGGTGCAGTTTCTGGCGTGCTTGCTTGGGCAGCTGGAGTAGGTGTGGCTTGGACTTCAGCTGGT
>CAYMGN010000004.1:0-28471 GCA_964389995.1 uncultured Candidatus Peribacteria bacterium
CTAATTGACCTAAGGAAATCCCAATGACCAATGTTTAAATTTCCAAATTGAAGAATTCACCGATCAGGGACTCGGCTATACCCGTGAATATGATTTTAGCGGTCCGGTTGCACTAGAAGGGATAAAAATCCTCTCTGATCTGGAAGGTCATCTCCAGCTCATGCTCACTGATGTCGGTATCGATGTCACTATCAAGGATCTCGAGGTAACCGTTGAATTACCATGTGCTTACGGCGGAGATCCTGTAGCTAAGGAAATAAAAATCCCCCAAATTCAAAGACTTTTTCTCTTTAAAAAGCCAAAAGAAGAAGAGGACCTCTATGATATCTATCTCCTCGATATGGAAAATATCAGTATCGACCTTACCGAACTTCTTCGACAAGAAATTATCTTGCATTTTCCCATAATTGCAGTATCCTCTAAGGGCTGCGAAACGACCGAGAAATACCTTTCTCAATCGGAAGAGCCGGAATACAAACCATTTGCAAAATTAAAAGATTTAATTTAAGAGTATGCCTAAGCATCCAGTACCCAAGAAGAAAACCGCTAAGAAGAACTCACGACAACGTTACGGGAGTTTCAAAAGCAAAGTTCTCAAAAAGCTTTCTAACTTGGTAAATCTTACGGATTGTCCTAATTGTGGTGCAAAACACCGCAATCATCATGTTTGTCATGACTGTGGTCAATACCGTGGCAGACAAGTCCTCAATAAGGATAAGGACATTGACAAAATCACGAAAATTAAAGCCTAAGCGATATGGCTAGTTATCGGCACCTTGCTAGAACTTGCGTTATGCAAACTATCTTCTCTATTGAGTTCAAAGAGGACCAAGAGCCTCAAGAATTGCTCACAGAGATCCTCGACGAGTTTGCCCCTAAATTGACAGAAAGAGGATTTGCCTATGACACTCTCAACGGAGTGATCAAGAATCATAAAAAAATCCTCGATATAATTCAAGAATACGCCCCTCAGTGGCCAGTAGATAAAATAGCCGGTATTGATCGTGCCATCCTCGAAATCGGTGTCTACGAAATAGTCTACCAAGAAGAAATCCCCCCTGTCGTGGCAATCAACGAAGCCATCGAAATCGCAAAGCGCTTCGGAGACACCAACAGCCCCAAATTTGTTAACGGCGTGCTTAGTAGCGTCATGAAAGCCCACCACAAAAACGAAAAATAAACCCTATGCTCGAAAAATATCAAAACCTCATTGAAATAACCGGTATCCAATTTGAAGATCAACCTCTACTCGATACCGCTTTTACTCATAAGTCTTTTATTAACGAGCACCCCGATGACGCCCTCGATCACAATGAACGTCTGGAGTTTCTCGGTGACGCTGTCCTCGAACTAGTAGTTACCAATCACCTTTTTCTTAATTTTCCTCAGAAACCAGAGGGAGAAATGACCGCCTATCGATCAGCTCTAGTCAAAGGCAAAAACCTTGCTCAGGTAGCAAAAAAACTTTCACTAGGGGACTACTTACGTCTCAGCAAGGGGGAAGAAAAATCCGGTGGCCGCTCTAAAAACTACCTTCTCGCCAACACCGTAGAGGCACTTATTGGCGCCATTTATCTCGAAAAAGGCTTGCTCGCTGCTCAGAAATTTATCGAAGATTTTATCCTTACTCGCCTAGACGAAATCATCGAAAACGATCTCCATATCGACAATAAATCCAAGTTTCAAGTCCTCTCACAAGAAAAAGAATCTTCCACCCCCTACTATCAAGTTTTAGAAGAAGAGGGGCCTGATCATGATAAAAACTTCCTCACCGGCGCTTATATTAACGGTCGACAAGTAGGGCAGGGGAGAGGCTCAAGCAAACAAAAAGCAGAAGAAGCTGCCGCCAAAGATGCCTTAAAAAATCTCAAATGGAATTAGAAAATTACGACGAAAAATCATGTGGCTTAGTCCTTTTTCGCGAAAATAATGGACAACGCCAGTATCTTCTCCTCCATTACCCCAACGGACACTGGGATTTTCCTAAAGGGCACGTCGAAGAAGAAGATCAAGACGAACACCAAACTGCTCAAAGAGAATTACTCGAAGAAACCGGCATCAAAAACCTCGAATTTATCCCAGACTATCGCGAAATCATCAGCTACAGTTACCTCCGTCATGACACCAGGGCCCTTTCCAAAAAAATCGTTGTATTCTTTTTAGGCAAAACCACTGATCAAAATTCTATCAACCTTTCTCACGAACATCATGATTCTCAGTGGCTCAATTATCAAGAGGCTTTAGAGCAAATCACCTTCGATAACGCTAAAAATATTCTTCGCAAAGCTGAGGAATTTTTGCTATCATCATCATAAGATGAATAATAGTTAAAGCCTCAACACTATGAAAATTAAGCTGCAGAAAGCTCTCAAGGCCAAAAAAGGCATTTTGGTCATCCCTGTTTTTAAAGATCAATTGAAGAAAACTCCCGATTACCCCAAAAAACTCAAAACTTTTATCAAGGACCGTATCAAAATCGGCGGTTTTAATGCTGATCCCGGCAAGACCATTACTACTTTTTTTGCAGACAGCGGTCTCCCTTCTAAGTTAATGCTTATCGGTTTTGGTGAAGAAAGCAACTACACTCCAAAGGTCGCCAGAGAACTAGGCGCAAAACTAGTTAAAGCCGTCCAAGCTCAAAACGAAAAAGAAGTCACTTTGGCCTGTGAAGGACCGATGGACGATCACTTAGAAGAATTACTCGAGGGAGCCCTCATGGTCCAATATCACTTCGAAACTCTCAAATCTGAAAAGAAGAATCAGGCAAAACGCTTAGAAAGATTCAATCTTGTTGTTCAAAGCAAAGCTAAACATCTGCAAGTGGCCATCGACAAGGCCATTAATGTCGCTACCGGTGTTGAACTGGTGCAAGAGCTAGTCAATCACCCTTCAAACATTGTCGACGCCAATTATATGGTTAAGGAAGCAAAACGCATCGCTAAGGAAAACAAGTACAAGATCGCCGTTCTCCGCGAAAAAGATCTGAAAAAAATGGCCTGGGGCGGCATCCTTGCAGTAAACCAGGGTTCAGATAATGAAGCGCAATGTGTAGTGCTCGAATATCAAGGTGCAAAAAAGAAAAATGATCCCCCTATTGTCATCGTTGGTAAAGGGGTGATCTTTGATACTGGTGGCTACAATATCAAGCTCACTCGCTATATCGAAAAAATGCACCAAGACATGGCTGGCGCGGCTACTATTTTAGGCCTTTTTGAAATTCTCAAAGATTGCGGCATCGAGCAAAACGTCGTTGGTATCATGCCAATGGCCGAAAATCTCATCAGCGCCAAAGCCTATCGCCCTTCTGACATAATCACTATGTACTCAGGCAACACTGTTGAAATCACTAATACTGATGCCGAAGGCCGCCTCTTACTCGCAGACGGGCTCCACTATGGCACCCAATTCAATCCCCAATGTTTGATCAGCATCGCCACTCTCACTGGCGCAGTAGCAATCGCCACCGGTATCCGTTATGCCGGCCTCATGGGTAATAATTACGAGCTTAGAGAGGCTCTCCGGCAAGCTGGTGACGAAGTAGATGATTACGGTTGGCCGTTACCAATCCACGACGACTACCGCAAACGATTGGACAGTGAAATTGCCGATTTCCGCAATGCTGACACAGCTGATCGCAGCGCTGGGAGTTCTAAAGCTGCTTGCTTCCTCGAAAAATTCGTCCAGGATAATGACTGGTGTCATATCGACATTGGTGGCACAGCCTTTACTAGCAAACCAAAACCATACCAACAGCCAGGAGCCACTGGACATGGTCTCAGAATGCTTCTAAGATTCCTCGAGAATCAATCCCTCTAAAAGAGCCCGTCACCAGAATTACAATAGTGATAAGCATAGTAAGAAGCTGTCACAGCTTCTGCAGAACCGGTAATAGCTTGTTTAAACTCTGTATCTGCGCAATCTCCCGCTGCAAAAATACCTGGTAAATTAGTCTCACTTTTTCTATTGATTTTGATTTCTCCCCTTTCATTTAGATCAACTCCTAAGTCCTTGGCAAGCTTAGTCTGAGCAATGTGCCCAATCGCTAGAAAGACCCCCCCCATCTGCATTTCTTGACCGGAGTATTTACCTTTTCCTTCTTTAAATTTTACTTTTTCTACTTTTTCACCTCCAATAATTTCTTCGATCTCGTGTTCATAGAGGATTTCAATTCTTTCATTCTTATCGACTCTTTCCGCATTTACCGGCTCCGCTCGCATAAAATCCTTCCGCACCACAATATACACCTTGCTCGCATGTTCACTCAAAAACAAGGCCTCCTTGGCCGCACTGTCACCCCCACCGACAATACAAACAGTTTTTCCTTTAAAAAAAGCACCATCACAAAGGGCACAATAAGAAACACCCTTGTTTTCAAACTCTTTCTCCCCCGGCACACCAAGGTGACGATGCTTCGTGCCTGTAGCAAATAGCACAGACTTCGTTTCATAGTCTCCACCAGAGGTCTTCACAATATAGTGTTTATCTTTTTTGCCCACCTCCTTTACAGTTTCAGTCTTGATCTCAGCTCCGGCAGCCATCGCATGTTGATACAGCTGCATCGCCAGATCCGGCCCAGAAATGCTAGTGATCCCCGGCCAGTTTTCTACAAGGTGAGTGGTGGTAATTAAGCCTCCAGGCATTGTAGTGAGAGTAAGTGTTTTTAGTCCCAGTCTAGTACCATACATCGCTGCAGAAAGGCCACTGCAGCCACCACCAATTATAATAAAATCATGCATAGCTACAGCTTATTAGTAAATCCACTAAAAAGCAAGCCCCAGCCTTGCGGCCGGGGCTTGCTCCCCTCATTCCTATGAAATTTGTCTAATCGTACACAATTTTATTTTGCTCACTTTTGATCTATAGCAGACCAGCGTTATTCATCCGATAGAGAAGCAGAGCAACCTCTCCTCTACGTACAGCTGCACCGGGACTGAGCATCCGCTCACCGCTACCGCTATTAAAATTCGTTTCAAATAAGTTGTAAGTATAAGCTACACCAGCATAATTTTTGTACCATTGCTGGCTAGGATCAAAGGCGTTTACATCACTATAGTAAACATCGTTGTAGTTTGGGATATAAAAACCATCAAAGGCTCTACTTGCTTCCAATACAAACTTTAGCAATTCCACTCTATTGATCGTGTTGTTTAGGCCAGCAAGACTAGTGCCACCGTAGCCATCAAGCATTCCATTCATTTGCGCAGTGCGAGCATATGGCATGTACCACGCATTTGGATCCAGGTCACTAAAACCGAGATTAGTTCCCGTAGCTGGCTGGATTATTACCTTACCACGGAAAGCTTCAAATGTTACCTTCAGTACCTCCGCTCTATTTATATCTTTGTAAGGCTGAAAAGATCCGTCACCATATCCAGAAAAGATACCTCTCTCAGTGGCCCATTCGATAGCTGAACAGGTTTCGTTATCTAAAAATTCTGTATCCCTATAGCCGCCACATTCACTATAATTGTTTGGTGGATAAAATGGACTGTCATCGTCATCATCATCGTCGTCATCATCCCCAAAATCTTCAATTACAAAGCGCCCTACCGCTGTATCATTGCTTCTACCGCCATCAGTAACAATTTTGTAGGAATAAATATCATCTCTTAATTCGTCTCCATCATTATCGCTACCATCCCAGCTGATACTATAACAACCTTGATCGTAGTCTTCATCATCAATTAATTCTGCTACTTCATTACCACCACCACTAAGATTACGGTGTATTGTCAGACTTACTTCTGCATCATCATCGATACAAAAATCAATGTTGGCAGAGTTTTCACTTGGATCTAATAGAGTGGGATCAAGTAAATCTCTTTGGATATCTGCTCTAGAGCTCGATCGGTTATCATCGTCGTCTACATCGATATCTAAATTTCTAATTTCACTAGCCTTTTTAACAGCCTCATTTTTTAATGTAACTCTCAACTCCCAATCAACATCAGCATCAACAGGGGCGCCATCATCGTCAGTACCATCCCAACGAACGGCATACCATTCATCACCATCTACATATTCTTCATCCCAAATCTCCATCTCCCTCCGATTACCATTGTAATAGAGCTCAATAGTAACTAAAGCATCCCTATCAGTCTTAAATACTACATCAGTTACTTCTTCATCATCGAGGTTAATTTGCTCTCTACTCAAAAAGATTTCTTCAAATTCAGGCGCGTCATATTCAATTTTAATTGTGGCTACATAAGTCGCATCATCAGCTTCAATCACAATATCCCAGAAACCTTCGTCTACGTATTCGTCATCCCCGTCGGTACCATCCCATTCAAATTCATAGTCATCATCATTGAGATCATCCTCTTCGGCAATTTCGATCACTTCACTTCCATTTCGAGCCTCGATTACTAGGTCATCTACGTCTTCTTCCAATTCAAACTCAATTATTAACTCCTCGTCAGAAGGATCCCATTCATCATCGGGATTGAGCTCAACATCTGTAATCAAACCACTAGGATCGTTAGTAACTGGATCATCATTATCATCATCATTATTGTTGTCGTCGTCATTACCACCATTAGTCCCATCCCAATCACTCAAGTCGGCCTCAATGCTATCAATATCTAAAGTAAAGCTCCCATCCTCACTACGGGCCACTACATAGAGCGTATATTCGTCTTGATCCAAAATAGCACCAGTTGCAGTACCGTTTTTAGTCAAATACCAACGAAAACTATTATTACCAGCTCCATAATTTACCTGATTAACCACAACTTGTTGGTAAGTAGCGGTGTCATTAGCGATATAGGCATAGATTTTTGCCGGCTGATTGAGAGCAAAATTAACATCATAATAATTACTACCAGTCACTGCACCAAAAGAGAGATTATTGACAGTATCTTCTCCCACACTCGCCGCAAAAGTAGTGCTTGTACTTAAGGCAAAAACGGCTACCAAACTAGAAACTAATAACTTTTTAATCATTTTTACTGGTTTAAAATGAGAGTCAATTATATCAACTAATTGTAATTAGTCAATAGAGAATTAATCAAAAATTTAGTACCAGTAGCGTTATTGAGAATATTTCCCACCTCATCCTTTACAACTAAGGGGTAGTCAGTGTTTTTGACCTCTGCTCCCACCGTATATGGAGTCCCCAGCCGCCCTTTCAAAAAGTGATAATCATTTCCTCCCGGTAGGGGACTGTCACCCACCACAAAGATATCTCTATAGTCTTTTTCAAAAACCATCCCCCTCTGCCTCTGCAAAATCTGCCCAAACATCTCAATCCCATGATCCTTATCCCCCTCAGCCGGACAAACCAAAACGCCCAGCCCGGAATTTCCAATATGAAAGTATTGTCCATAATCCGGGCAAAGCTCACCCATGATTTCATGTGTTTTATCATAAATTTCAGCTGAATAGGCGTATACTTTTTCAATCGGAATTTCTCCAACTGGCTTTAAACCTGCTCTCGTCACTACTACAACTTCATGGTGCTTATAAAAAACCTCACCCAGCTGTTTACATTCTTCTGTTAATCTCTTTTGCAATTCTGCTCGATCTAAAACCTCAGGCCAATCAACACGATAAAATTCTTCAAAATCTCCTTTTTGCTCACTGTAGTCATATCCAATCGCTCCATTTTCTGCAATTAAGAAGAGATTTTTTAAGAATGAATCTTTTTTTTCTGGAGCTATTTCCGCCAGTAATGGGATCAAAGCCCTCTTTTTAAAAGAAGAAAGCTCCCGCCCAGTGCAAAACGAAACTGGCATCACTTGAGCTAAATCGACAATCAAATCCGCCATCTCCTGATCCGGTACATTGACACCTTTATCAGTGACCGTACCATCAAAATCAAACATTGCCGCTTTATATTTTCCTTCAAACACTTTAATAAGTTTTAAGCTTACGATAATACTCGGACATTTGTAGTATATCATCTGTCACCTCAAATATCTCCTCCCTTTCTTTAGGACTTAAGAATCCAATCTGCACCCAACGCTCATCTAAAAGTAATTCTCCGATTTTTTCTGCCGCCTCAACCTGCTCTGTATAAGCCACAAAGTGAGTGTTACTCACAATGATCGGACGGATTTCTTTTAATCTATTAGCCGCCAGCGCAATCACCGTATCCACTTCTCTATCATCACTGATTTTCGCCCGGTTGGCCAAAACTGCTTCCAGATAATCGGCATAAAAATTTAAGTCATTAAGCGGATTCATCTCAATTGCCGTTTCATAGTTTTCTTTACAGAGTTGCCAAGCCCCCAACTTGCAATCACTCTGAGCCAAAAGATAATAAGCGCGCGAATCAATCGGACTGAGCGACAACTGTTTATCAATCAATCGCTGCCCTTTCACAAAATCACCTTCCTCCAAAATTTCTTCCGCCTCATAAATATAATAATCTCGTGGATAAAGCGTGTATTTGGAAAGATCCTCAAATCCCATTTGAATCAAACCAAAAATCAACATCTCATAAATCGCAAACACCGCTAAAATTATCGAAAAATGAAATCCCGAGCTCCAAGCCCAAGCGCCTTTCAAGCCTTTTTTCACCTTGACATAACTCCTAGCAAAAGCCAAAAGCACAAAAAAGAGCATTAAATTAACAAAGAAATTAAAATTATAGTCGATCAAGCTATGAGCTACAGCACCCGCGATCGCTACCATCAGCCACGCCAGTTCATCCTTTTCTCGTCTCTCCAAAACCTTAAAACCTCTAGCGATATTCACAAACCAAGCTAGACCAAATACCAGCAAACCACTCAGAGCAATCAACCCATTTTCCATCGCTATCTTTAAGAAAAGATTATGAACATGATCAGAATTACCAAAAAAAGTAGTTTGCTCTGCATTGTAAACATAACGAAAGGAAAAAGGGCCCCAACCAAGCAGCGGCTTCTCTTTTACAAAATCAACCGAAGATCGCCAAAAATCCAACCTCTCATCCGCTGAAGTAGTCCCTTCTGCAAACGTCACTCTCTCTCCCAAATCAATAGTTACATGCTGCTGAGCGCGCCACTGATTAATCCCTTGAAAAAAAGCAGTCCCTAAAATCACTAGTGCAATCAAATTAAGGAAGAAAGTCTTATCCAAACGTCTCAAGTAGTAAATCCCCAGTAGTAAGAGCTGCCCGCCCAGGGCAATAGCCGCCCCCCGTGAAAAACTGAGAAAAAAAGCCGTGCCAATCAAGGCTAGCGAAACAATCAGCCAGTTATAATTTTTATTTCTAAAAACGAAAAAAGCAGTTGGCCAAGCCATCAAAACAAATAAAGCAAAACCATTAGGCCAGACGTTCGCAGCGGAAAAAAGATTAAAAAAACTTCCATAAAACCTCATTTGTGGCAGATAGACATAAATCAAAACTCCCAACAGGACACTAATTAAAAGCCCCCAAAAAACCACCTTCAAAAACTTATTCATCCAATCAAGATGCTTATTTGCCAACAAAAAATACATCGTCACCATCGATAGATAAGCCAAAACCTCACTTAAACCAAAATGCGCCGCCGAAGAAGTCATGAATGAGACCAAATAAAAAAAAGCGAAAACCGTCAACCCCCAAAATTCCCAGCGCGAGATATTATCACGCTTCTTTTTGCGAAAAAATAGATACAAAAATGGCAACAAAATGCAAAAAAGCAGTAGAAGCGGATAACCAGCACCATAATCATATTTTTTAAAAAAAGGATTAAGCAAGGCAAAAAGCCAAAAAGCAGCAATTACATAGTATCCAAAATGATCACTTATTTTATCAAAAATTGACTTTTTACTATTCATTTCACTAAAGTTTTTAATAGAATATTAGTTTTAGACCCGAAAAGCAACATGCAAAAGAAGCCCCGTGCCATTATAGTGGATATCATCGATCCGCAAACACCAAAATTAGAAGCCGAAAAACGACTCGAAGAATTAGAGAGTTTAGTCAATACCTACGGCGGCATCGTCATTCTCCAAGTTATCCAAAAGAGGGGAGTGCCTGATTACAATACCTTTATCGGTAAAGGAAAAGTAAAAACTCTCAAACGCATTGCCGAAGAAAAAAAAGCCAATCTCTTGATCGTCAATAATCTGCTGCGTCCTCGCCAGGTCTATACTCTCAATGAAGAATTTCGCGAGCTTAAAGTAGAAACCTGGGACCGCATCGACCTCATCCTCCAGATCTTTAGCAAACACGCCGAAAGCGCAGAAGCCAAGCTCCAAATCGAACTTTCCAAGATCAGACATATGGGCCCAAGGATTTTTGGAATGGGGGAAGAGCTCTCCAGGCAAGCTGGTAGTATCGGAGTCCGTGCCGGACAAGGAGAGTCCAATATCGAAATAATGAAACGGCATCTCCGCAGACAAGAACTCAAAATTCTCGAAAAACTCCAACACTACGAAAAAATCCGCAAAGGTCATCGCAAACGCCGCCGCCGGAAAAATCTCAGAACAGCAGCTCTAGTAGGCTACACCAACGCAGGCAAGAGCTCCCTCCTCCACGCCCTCACTAACAAAGAAACCTACATCGCCGACAAATTATTTGCCACTCTCAATACCAAAGTCGGCAAACTCTATCTCCAAGAAACCGAAAAATTTAAAGACGGCGTCTTTACCCCCGGCCGTGAACTATTGATTTCAGACACCATTGGTTTCATCCAAGATCTTCCCCCCTCATTGATTCAAGCCTTCAAATCAACACTTTCCGAAACTGTCGAGGCCGATATCATCCTCCACGTAATTGATATTGTCGACCCCTTCATCCATAAAAAAATCGCAGTCGTCGAAGACATTCTCAAACAATTGGGACTCCAGGATCGCGAAAAAATCTATGTCTTTAATAAAGTAGATCTCATTGATTACGAATACGAAACCGCGGTAATTGGCGAGAATGCAATGAAAAGACCAGCCGCCATGGTCAAGGCCGGATCCCAAGCGCTGGAAAAACTAGGCTGGGCCAGTCAAGAAAGAAAAGAAGAAGCCTTCGCCGCTGACCCCAGCCTCACTTACCATAGCCCCAGTAAGCTTGCAGAGCGTTATTCTCAATTTGCACCAGTTTTTCTTTCGGCAGATCAAAAAATAAATCTCGAGCAACTCACCACCAAAATCATTGATCAACTAGGAGACTAGTACCACACCAGTGATCATCATAGCCACTGAGACAAATTTTAATATCAAAGTTGATTTGCCCAATTCTTCTTTGAGGATTTTTGGATAAAAAACACTGATGAAAATCGTCAATAATAGTACGAACAGTGGCTGCAAAGAAGAAAGTGCATTGACAACCGTGATGTAGCCAATAGAAGCTGCAATGGTCAAAAAGAGCAGTCCCATCATATTGAGCACTTCATTAAAAGAAACTACAGCGACAGCCTTGGTGCCTTTTTCTTTCAACATTCTAAAAAATAGCTTCCCGTGCATCAGAAAAATCGGTACTAAAATCAAGAAAACACCAATCCGCGAATAAGAAAAAATCGTCCAATAGTCCACGCTTTCCAAAAGATATTCGGTAATGACCTGACTAATAGCAAAGGTAAAAGCCGAAAGCATTACTAACCAAAAAGCCTTACCAAAAGAAACCCTGATAGAGCCTTTAAATGAAATCAAAATTGATCCCAAAACCAAGAGCACAACTCCGGCATAAGCGTTTGGAGATAGTGATTCTCCCAAAAAAATTGCAGCTAGAACCAATATGAACAGCGGACCAAGATAAAAAAGAGGGATCACCCGTGAAATTTCCTCGATCTGTACTGCCTTGAAATAAAAATAGATCATCAAAATGTAAAAAAAACCTGAAGCAAAAGCCCACAAAATCTGCGCGGTGGTCATCGGCTCAAACCCATGCAAAAGGTAAATCACAGCACTAAAAGCCAGCCCCACAACCCCCAAAATCATTACCGGAACCACTGGCCACTTAATCCATTTAGTCAAAACATACTTATCAATGATATTGACCATCGCCCAAGTGAGCGCCGTCAAAATAGAAAAAAGAATCCAAGTCATGGGAAGGGAGGGGTAGCTTTATTAAAATTAATTATACAAAACTCTTGCAGAGAAGCAATGAATAATGTTAAAAGCTATTGACAAAAAGGTAATTACATATATAATTAGAGGCTAATTTAACTTAGATAAATTATGGAAAACATGGGGGGGCATAATTTAACTTATGCTGAGAGCGAACAAGTAGGCCGCTCAACTGAGCAGCAAAGCACACGATATGATGTAAATACCCTGGTACAGACTGAAAAAGGAGAGCGCACACTAGCAAAAGCGGTTGACAATAAGCGCTCTGAGCACTTTAGAATAGTTAACGACATGATCCGCAAGGGTATCGCTGCAGAGATCGTCAATAAAGAAATAGAACGAACTTTTGACATGAAATTTTATCCTGCAACCTACGATCCCCAAGCTCAAGCAATCGAACTCCGAGTCAGCCTCACCGAAGACCAAAAACAATTTCTCAAACAATACCTGGATAAACGAGAACAACTCAAAGCCCAATCTCCAGAAGTTAATCAATATCATGCGCCACTATCGAATAGCCCAACTCCAAGCACAAATACTACGACAAATTCGCCCACTAATATCCAATTAATCCACCGAGCTGCCGCTGAGTTAGCCCGCATTGACTTTAGTGATCGAAACGAACGCGAAAAAGTGGTCAGAGCAGTCATCGACCAGGCAGCTCTCAGAGATGCTGAAGAGATCTCTACTTTTAAACTAATGATGGTTTTTCCTTTTATTGATAAGCTAATATCTAATGGGGAATTACTAGAAGAGATAGACGGGGCCAACGAAATCTCTAGCTATTTAGAGTCGCTATTTGATTGCGGACTACTCTCTGGTACTGAATTGCGCTATTGCGCCTTTAGGTTGGCCGATGCGATTTGCTCTCAAGCAACTGATAAATCACTGCTTTCCTCGATTGCCATCCACACTAATGCAGAAAGATTCTCCTCACCCAACCTCAGAGAGCTCAGGGCCATTAGTAGCCACTTGGCTAAACTTAATGATCGCTTAGATAGAATCGAAGATCCACAATTACGCATGATGGTAAAAGAACTACTTACAAGTTCAAAACCTTCAAATCTCAATTAGAAGTATGCTATTAATTAGTAGCAATACTAAAAGCATATTATGAAAAAAATTATTCAAGGAACAGTCTTTACTCTCTTTGTGATGGTCTTTACCGTTCTTGCCACTCTCAAGCTCGGCGCTAACTTTGCCGGCACTGAGCGTATTTCCCAAAGCGCCAGCATCCTCCAAAAATTTGAAAAAACCGGCAAACTACAGGTTATTACTTTTTATATGGATCAGGTTTTAGACGAGCGTGAAAAGCGCTATTTATTTTGGATTGACGAACTTTTTCCCGACACAAAGGTCCTGATCTCAGTCACTAGCCAAGTTTCTGCATGCATTGATTTAGCTCAACTCCAGGAAGAAGATATTGCAATCGATGATCAAAGTGTCACTCTCACCCTCCCTGCTCCAGAATTTTGCTCAGACCCTATTATAGACCTCGACTCCGTCACCAAACATCTCGAATCAGGCTTTGGCGCCTCAGATCTCCAGATCGAAGCCCTCAAGCGTGGCAAGGAGCTAGCTAAAGAACAAGCGGAAGAAAACCAAATATTCCAACTCGCAAAAGACCAAGGCGAGGTAATGATTAGCGGACTTTTAACAGAAGTAAGCGAAAAAAGAATTATTATTCAATATGCTGATTGACAAATTACTGAGACTTTTCATATTATTGGACCATGATTAACCCAACAAAATCATGAAAAAATCATTACTAGCTCTTACGTTAGTTCTCTCGCTTACAGCTACTGCTTGTAGTAATTCTATCGATACAGGCAATGGCAATACCACTAACAATACAGACGATAGCACTCCCGAGGACACTAGTCTTTTTGGGCTTTATTCTAATCTTGAAATCGACGGCTGGGCAATCTCAGATGCAGACTCAGTTATCAGAGATGAAGAAGACGACACTTTAGCTGTCATTATGACTCCCACCGATGAAGAACCACAATACAGTGCACTTTCATTCGAATTAGAGCCATGTAAAGCAAAATGTGATGTCTACCTCGCTGACCAAACAGCCTTTGACGATTTCGTCTTTCAAGATGGCCGCACAGAGGAAACCGGACTCCAAGCTGTAGAAGGCACTCAAGTCTACTTCACCTTCGAAAACACAGTATTTAACGAAGAACCACAAGCGGACTTTATCGGCTTCTACAAACACGATGACTACTTTGTCAGAGTAAGGTTAAATGAAGGCTTTGAGGTCGAAGGCGGCACTCCCGAATATCAAGCAATGCGCGAGGATTTCTTTGATTATTTAGAAGAAGCAATCAAATACACAAAATAAGCTTGATTTATCGTCAAGGATAGTGCATACTCAGTAAGCAATTTGTGAAGTTCATTATCCTTAGAGTACTATAGTTCAATAAGGTATCAGAATGTGATCAATTGTTCTTTAATTCTTTTACCTTATATTTATATGGGTACAAAACTATTTATCGGAAGCCTATCTTGGGGTGTTGATGACAACGCTCTACAAGAAGCTTTCGAACAAGCGGGTACAGTTGTTTCCGCTAAAGTTATCACTGACCGTATGACTGGTCGTTCACGTGGTTTCGGTTTCGTTGAAATGGCGACTCCGGAAGAAGCAGAAGCTGCTATCGAAATGTGGAACGAAAAAGAAATCGACGGTCGTAAAATAATCGTAAATGAAGCTAAACCTCGCGAATAGGCATTAGTTCTCAATCAGATTATTCAAAAGACGGAGTTCTCGGACTCTGTCTTTTTTGTTGTCAGAGGACAAAAACTTCAAAAAAATAGCCAGAAGTGCTATAATAAAGGAATAAAACAAAAACAAAATGATTATCACTACCCTCAAAAAATTCCATAAATTTCTCAAGGAGAAAATCGTGTTTTTACAAACTCCAGCAATAAACGGCAATCAGCTCCCAGAAAAAGAAATTGATGAAGAAGGGGTATATTCTGCCGATACACAGCCATACGGAGTTAACCCCTTCGACGAAACCCCAGTATTGACCTACACCAAAGGTACTAACACCGGAGTGACCAATATCGTTAAGGATACTGCACTTAACGATAGAGTTGAACTCCCAGACGGATTCCTTCAACTACGCAAGGAATTAGAGCAACTCTCGGTCTCCGACGCCAATGATTTGTTTAATGAGCAGGCCATGCTTGGTATTTTTATGAGGGATGCCAATGAGGTAGCTCAAAAGTATCAGTTGAATCAAGAAGAAAAAACAATTTTTCAAGATGCCTACCAGAGGATCCTCAACTTGGAGCGCAAATCTCACCTCAAGGGCCAGCACCAGGCTACATTCCTCAAAATCAAGGGGCATCTCCACTTATTTGCCCTCGATGCCAAAAAAGATCTCTTCAATCATCTCTCAAGTGATTATTTATATCTCAAAAATGCTCACCAGCAACTCCTAGCAGAACTCTCCCCGGCCCAAGACGGCAATGAAATACAATATTTAGGGGTACTGACACGTCTTATCGACAAGATCGTCGACATTTCTCTCGAAAAAAGGAAGGAGCCTGAAGAAAAGAACTGGCATCAACTAACACTTCCTGAACTAAAAGCCGCCTTAGATAAACAGAGTAAGGAATTAGATAAACTTGCCCCTAATT
The DNA here is from genome assembly GCA_964389995.1 of uncultured Candidatus Peribacteria bacterium. GTDB lineage: Bacteria > Patescibacteriota > Gracilibacteria > UBA1369 > LOWO2-01-FULL-3 > CAYMGN01. The sequence continues at coordinate 15,622 of CAYMGN010000004.1, forward strand.
GGAGCCGTTATTCCGACAATATCTTTGCCCTCTCCAGCATCCTCAAAACCAAGCCGAGCGATTGGCTCCCGGACAACCAAAAAGACCTCACCGAACTAAAATACCGCCTCAAAAACCTCCGCCGCCAAGAAGAAAGAGCCGCCGAAAGAATCCCCGACATCACCGAAAACCTCGAAGAACTCCTAGCCCTCAGCGAAGAAATCCTCACCCAAAACAACGACCTCCCCGAAAAAGACCTGGTCGTTCTCCAACAGCTTGCTCAGAATTTGGAGTTACTTCTAACCTCAATCCAAAGACACTCCGACCAATAAATCATAGCTAAAATCCCCCTCAACCCTAAATCTAAACCTCAACCTAATTCTCAGAAATTTACTTCCGTAAATTTCTGGTGGGCCTGGCTGGACTTGAACCAGCGACCAATCGGTTATGAGCCGACTGCTCTAACCACTGAGCTACAGGCCCTTATTTGAGATCTTGCTCAGTTATTTTAGCGTTAAAAGCCAAAATCGTAAAACAAAAAAGCCCCACTCCCATAAGAGCAGGGCCATATTTTATTCTGACAATAATATCTACTTTTCAGCAGCTAGACCATTGACGGCACGAGCGAGGCGAGATTTCCTTCTGGCCGCAGTGTTTTTGTGGAGAATATTTCTCTTGCAGGCTTGATCAATTACTGAATAAGTCTTTGGCAATAGTTCCGCCGCTTCTTTTTCTTTACCTTCTTTTACTAGGTTTAGTACTTTTTTGAAATAGGTCTTCATTTCCGCTTTATATGGCTGTCTTCTCTCTTTTCTCTTTGCGTTTTGACGCATTCTTTTTTTCGCTGACTTAATTACTGGCATTTTTACTTTCTTTTAAGATATTATTGAAGTGTTGTGATTTTAAGCGATTTTCCTATTCTAGTCAACAAATTCCTCCATGAAACCTAAAATACCATTGATTCTTGCCTCCCAGAGTCCCCGCCGCATCGAAATGCTCCAAAACCTAAACTGGGATTTTATAGTGCACCCCAGTGACTTTCAAGAGCTTGAAACAGCCGATAATCCCCAAGATCTAGTGATACACAATGCGGTAGGCAAGACAAAATCAGTGGCATCACACTACCAAGAAGGAGTTATTATCGGTGTAGACACCATCGGAGTATCCAACAACGAAATCCTCGGTAAGCCAAAAAACGACCAGGATGCCCGCCGCATTATCAAGTTGCTCTCCGGCGGTACCCATCAAGTAATCTCCGGACTAGCCCTCTACGATGCCAAGCAAAAGCATCTCCTCACCCATGCCGAAATCACTTCCATCACCATGGACCGCATGAGCGATCAGGAAATTGACAGTTACATAGCCTCCGGTGAAGGCCGTGACAAAGCCGGGGCCTACGCAATCCAAGGCTTAGGCGCATTGTTTATCAATAAAATAGAAGGGGACTACTACAACGTCGTGGGCCTACCAATATACCGCTTATACAAGTTGCTCCAACAATTTCATTGATAGAATAAGCAAAGCATTGTACTATGTTATTGAAAGCTCATAACCTCAAATCCGTATGTTAAAAGGTTTAAAATCTCTAATTACTGGAGCCCTAGCGGGTGTCACTCTTGGCGTACTTTTTGCACCTGACAAAGGCAAAAATACACGTGATAAAATTCATAAAGAAGTAAAAGAAGGCGGCAGTGGACTTAATTCTGTCAAATCTTCACTCTCAGAAATGGGTGACGACATGAAAGAAACTTACAACGACGTGGCCCAAAATGAAAAAGTGCAACAAGCAACAAAAAAAGTAGCTGAATACGCCAGACTTGCCAAAGACAAGACGGATCAATGGATTAAAGAAAACGTACCCGCCGACAAAAGAGCCGAAGTAAAAAAAGCAGTTAAAAAGCTAAAAACTGAAGCCAAAAAAGCCAAGAAGAAAACTGACAAAGCGGTTAAAAAAGTTAAGAAAGAAGTAAAAAAGGCTAAGAAAAAAGTCGACAAAGCCAAGCAAAGCGTAAAAAAGAAGGCAGCAAAGAAAAGCACTAAGAAGAAATAATGCCTCAAACTAGACCTGGAGCAAGATACGCAGTCCTCGGACCAGACACTTTTACTGAAGAAGCTTTAGATCAGTATCTCAGCACACAAAATCGCCAAGGTCAAAAAATATACTGTCAAAGCATCCAGGAAGCCTTCCAATCTCTAGAAAATGGAAAAGCTAATTTTGCCATCGTCCCGGAGAGCAACAGCTTTGCCGGACCGGTTGAGCAAATGCGACAGTGCTGGGATGCAGAAAAACATCAAATTGTTGCCGCCACCCAAATAGACATCCATCTCTGCCTAATCGGGCTGGAAGATTCTTCTATCAAGAAAATCAAAGTTCTAGCTTCAAAAAAAGAAGCCATCGCTCAATGCAGTCACTATTTGCAAGCTAATATTGCTCAATTTGACGAGCACCACACTAACTCTACGGCGGCAGCAGTAGACTATATCCTTTCCCAAAATGAGCCATTTATAGCAGCCCTTGCTTCTAAAAATGCCCTTAAACCCGGCACTAAAATCCTCACTGAAAAAATCGAAAACCAATCCAGCCGCACTAACTTCATCATCTTCAAAATGGTCTAAACTTCCTTTCGAAGCTCCGCCATCATCTCCGCTTTTTTGCGCAAAGAGTCCTTTGTAGCGATATCCTTACGATAAAACACCGGGCCCTCCACCCTCTCTACACCAGCTTGAGCCAATTGTTCCGCATCCACCAAGCTCCTCCCCACACCCACGCAAGCTACCGCCCGAGAACCACTCAAATACAATCCGTCTGCCCGCTGATCCACCGCAGCATAATAAACTCTCACTCCTTCGGGCATTTCACCCACCTCGATCTTCTTATCCTTAGCAGGATCGGTCGGATAACCATCAGGTACCACATACTTGCAGACACTGGCCTGCTCTGCAAAGCTCACATCTATTTGGTCTAATCTCTTATCGATAATTGCCTCACAAACATCCACAAAATCCGTTTCCAAAAGCGGCAATACATTCATCACCTCCGGATCACCAAAGCGCGCATTAAACTCAATCAGCCTTACCCCCTCCTTTGTAGCGATAAAGCCACCATACATAATTCCTTTAAAGTAACAGCCCACTTCTTCAAATAGCGCCTTCGCCACCGCTCGGGTAATCCCTAAAGCCTGATGAAGATCGTCAGCTTCTAAAAATGGCAGAGAATGATCGCTATCTGCATAGGAGCCCATTCCACCTGTATTCGGGCCTTCATCGTTTTCATAGGCTCTCTTGTGATCTTGAGCAGCCGGCATTGGCACCACTGTCTCACCATCACAAAAACACATCAAGCTAAATTCTTGCCCGACTAGTTTTTCTTCCACCACCACTCGACCATCACTTTCTAGGCATTCCTTCGCGTATTCTAAACCTTCTTCCTGACCATGAAGGTGGTCACCTGACACTTTTACGCCCTTACCTCCCTTTAAACCATCGGCTTTCACCACATAATCATCCCCCAATTCTTCAAAAAATTCTTCCAACCACTGATCGTCATTAAAAACTCTAAATTTTGGATTGCCTGGGATATCGTATTTTTCCAGCAAATCTCTGGTAAACGACTTTGAAGTTTCTAATCGCCCCACTGTTTGAAGAGGCGCAACACTATGGATTTCTAGCTGCAAAAGTCGATCAGCCACTCCAGCCGCAATCGGTGCTTCCGGACCGAGGAAAGCAAAGTCAGGCTTATGTTTCTGAGCATAATCACTAATCAAATCCAAATCACAAATATCTCCAACCAGATAATCTTCTGCTAATTCTGCGATACCGGGATTGACCGCTTTGCCCACTACATAGAGCTGTACTTCATACTTACTACTTCTTCTTAACGTTTCTGCGATTACATGTTCACGTGCACCATTACCAATTAAAAGTACTTTCTTCATAGCAACAAAGTTAGATCGTAAATACTAAACTAGATTCATTTGGCCTTCGGACTCATTGGGAATTTCGTCTTCAAATACCTCTCCCGCCTTATCCGAAATCCTCTTCTGGGCATTACTTTCCAAGATTTCGTCCGTGATATCACCACATTTGTATTTCCCATCAAAGCAAGCCATACAAAAGTCATTGAGTTTCGGATTACCTTTGATACAAGAATCAAAAGCATCCTTTAAATCTTCATAAAACAAAGCATCAGCCCCAATAAATTTGCGAATAGTTTCCGTATCATTACCAGTAGCAATCAATTCCTGACGGGTCGGTATATCAATCCCATAAAGACAAGGACTCACTACCGGCGGAGAATAAGAAGCAAAATAGACCTTTTTAGCCCCAGCATCTCTCACCATCTCTACAATTTTACGTGAAGTGTTGCCACGCACGATACTATCATCAACTAGCAGCACTTTTTTGCCTTTTATCTCAAGAGACATCGCATTGAGCTTATAGCGAATAGACTTTTTACGCATTTTTTGACCGGGCATGATAAATGTGCGGCCGATATAACGATTTTTTACCAGCCCTTCGCGATAACGCAGCCCCATTTTATCGGCTAAAGCCAAGGCCGCCGTACGAGAAGAATCCGGTACCGGCATCACTACGTCGATATCCAGATTAGCCTTCTTAATTTTTTTCGCCAATTTTTCTCCCATCCTAATCCGCGACTTATAGACCGAAACCTCATCAATCATCGAGTCCGGCCTCGCAAAATAGATATATTCAAAAATACAGGGGATATGTTTCTTTTTAGTAATCACCTTAGTGTGAACCTTACGAGTATGCTCATCGATAAACACAGCTTCGCCCGCCTTAAGATCACGTATTTTTTCAAATCCCAAAATGTCCAGAGTAACTGATTCCGAAGCAAAAATATAGTCTACAGTGAGACCATTATCTCTTTTTCCTAAAATAATCGGTCTGATACCGTGCGGATCCCTAAAAGCCACCATCCCCTGACGGGCAATATAAGTAATCACACTGTAAGCCCCATTACACCGATCATTCACACTCTTCACCGCCTTCCAAATATGTTCCGGTGCATACTTGCTCTCATTCTGGCGCGAAAGAGCCTTGGTAAAAATATTCAACAAAACTTCACTATCACTATTAGAATTCACCAGCCGATGATCCTTTTCAAATAAGTCCTTTTTGAGCTGTTCCGCATTAAAAATATTGCCATTGTGGACTAGCGCTACTCCAAAAGGGGATTGCCCCAAAAAAGGTTGAGCTTCTTCAGAACTGCCCGAACCAAAAGTCGCATAACGCGTATGCCCCAAACCAGCATGACCCAATAGTTGTTTCATATGCCTGGTTCTAAAAACATCTTTCACCAGCCCTAGCCCTTTACGATTATGAAAACGCCCATCATAAGTAATAATACCCGCAGCGTCCTGCCCGCGATGTTGCAACGTCACCAATCCGTCATAAACGTCCTGAGCAATGTAATCATGACCAAAGATCCCGACGATTCCACACATATATTATTTGTAGTTATTTAATCTCTTGGCAGCAGTGACCACGTTTTCCATCAAACAAGCCACAGTCATCGGACCCGCACCACCTGGTACCGGCGTGATGTAGCTCGCCTTTTTGGAAACATTTTCAAAGTCCACATCTCCCACTAATTTACCATTGTCTAAACGATTGATCCCTATATCCACCACCACCGCGCCCGGTTTTACCATCTCCGCCTTAATCAGATTTACTTTGCCGACAGCGACACAAAGGATATCCGCTCGATGAGTATGTTCTGCTAAATGTTTTGTATGAATATGGCAGGTGGTTACCGTCGCATTACGATTGAGTAGCATTGTTGAAAGAGGCTTCCCGACGATATTGCTATGCCCGACAATCACTGCTTCCTTACCTTGAGGATCGATATTGTAGTATTCCAGCATCCTGATCACTCCCAATGGCGTACAAGGCGTCAAATCTTCAAACTCCTTACTCAAAAACATCTTACCCAAATTGTAAGCCGTAAATCCATCTACATCCTTACCCGGCTTAATCGCTCTAATCACATTGGGGGTAAAAATATGCCTCGGTAGTGGTAGCTGCACTAAAATCCCATGAATACTTTCGTCTTCATTTAATTCTTCAATCTTCGCAATTAACTCATCAGTGGTCACATCCTCCTCATAATCAAATTGCACCCACTCAATCCCGGTCGTATTACAAGCCTTTTGTTTTTGTCTGATATAAGACAAAGAAGCAGGATTTTTACCTACCAAGACTACTGCCAATTTTGGATGAATATGATCCAGCTGCATCCGGTTCACTTCGTGAGAAAGCTTAAGTAAGATCTCCTTGGAAACCAGACGACCGTCAAGCAGGTTCATATTTGAGTAGAGATAACTAAGTAATTGAGCAAAAACTCATTTTCATACTAGCTCTAAAGCTTTTTGAGGTCAATGCCCAGTTAGCGTTTTTCTAAATAACTCCTCACCGTCTCCCAGATTAATTCCGCGCTTTCTTTTTTACTTCTAGACAATCGGAGCTTCTTCCAACTATATCTCTCCGCCAGTAACAAGAAATTTTCGCGTGCTCTTTCTACCAGTACATTATTTTGCTCGTGCACGTGATTTTTTTCAATAGAACGCACATGCCTCTCTCCTTCAAGCAAAATCGCAAAATCCTCTTTTAAAAGAAACTTATTGAGATGCTCCAGCCATTCCAGCCTTAGGCCCTTGGACATCCCCCAGGCAATACCGGTACCGATATAATCCTCCGCTATCACAATCTTCCCTTCTGATAGTAGTTTTTTAATCTCCTTCTCATTTTGATAGCGATTGAGCACAAACCACATCTGCAATTCGTCCTCACTGATTTCCTGACCATTTTTGTTTCTCAGAGTCTTATTGAGAAAAGTCCCAGTCGGCTCCAACTCATAAACCGGATACTTCAAATAATAAGGATCAAATCCTTCAGACTTTAATCTCTCAATCAAAAACCTTGCCTGAGTTGATTTACCAATATTGTTCACCCCATAGAGAGTGATAAATTTACCCTTCGTCATTAACCCAGAGATTATTTTCTATTTTTAAACCGGCTTGTTCACGCTCACCTTGATATCCACCAGTACTGCCAAATCCTCCGCGACTTTCACTTCTCTCCATTTCTTCCACTTCCAGCCATTCCGCCTTACCCACTCTCACAAAAACACCCTGAGCAATTTTTTCGCCCGCGACAATCTCTACATCCTGATCACGAAAATTATAGACCAAAACCTTGATTTCATCCTCCGGACCACAATAATCGTGATCAATAATCCCTAAACCATGTGGTGGACTAATCCCTTTCTTATGAGGAGTGCTACTACGTGATGCAATCATCAACATATATTTTTCCGGCACCTCCACCACTAAGCCCGTTGGAATCATTTCTATCGATTTTGCTTTTACGGTCAAATCTTCTGCAGCACAGAGGTCAAAACCCACGGCGCCATCACTTTCGTATTGCGGAAGGGGGACGGAATCTTTTAAACGTTTTATTTTTACTTTCATTTTTTAGACTTTAAATCCTTAATAAGTTATCATAAAACCGATTTAGATAAAATTTTTTCGCCATGATCAACAAAAAACTCACAAAACTACTCTTTCTCACCAAATTTTGGCTTCTCAGCCCTCTGGAAGAAAACACTTTAAATAATGAAAATAAAGAACAAAAAATCGATTTTGCCGTCGGTGGCCAAGCCGTAATCGAAGGTGTCATGATGCGTTCTCCCAACAATATGGCCATCGCTGTCCGCAAGACCAATGGTGACATCGCCGTCAAAAAAGACCCCCACCAAATCCTCGTCCAGAAATATCCTTGGCTCAATCTCCCCATTATTCGTGGAGTAATCAATCTCTTTGAAATGATGATTATCGGGACCAAGGCCATCAATTACTCTGCCGCAGAAGCCTTCGACGAAATAGACCCCGACGCCGAAGAAAAACAAGGTCTTTCCAAGGTCATTGAAACTGTTATGTTTGCTTTTTCATTTATTTTTGCCCTTTGCTTCAGTCTCTTTCTTTTCAAATTTATCCCGCTTTGGACTACTCACTTTATCCAAAAATTTGTTCCCGCCATCGAAGAAAACTTCATGCTCTTTAATGTGGTAGATGGTATCCTCAAGATGACTATCTTTCTTGGCTACATCTATGTCCTTACGCTTTTTGAAAGCTTCCGCCGTGTCTTTCAATACCATGGCGCCGAGCACAAAGCTATCTTTGCTTACGAACGTGGTTTAGAACTAAACGTCGATAATGCTGCCGCTCAAACCCGCTTTCACCCACGCTGTGGGACGAGCTTTATTTTTGTGGTCTTTGCCCTCAGTATTGTGCTGTACACCTTTGTCCCCAAGCAGGACACCTTCCTCCTTAATTTTTCTCTCCGCATCTCTGTCCTCCCCCTAATCGCCGGTATTTCCTACGAATTTCTCAAGCTCAGCGCTAAACACGTCAAGCACCCGATCGTCAAAGCTATGGTCCAACCCGGCCTTTGGTTCCAACGCCTTACAACAAAAGAGCCCGACTCCTCACAATTAGAAGTCGGACTCAAATCTCTGGAAACCACACTAGTAATGGAACGGGCTAGAGACTAACTCTGATCGAAGGTCCCATTGAGGTGGTGAGATAGACACCACGGATATAGTTACCTTTAACAGAAGCTGGCTTAACTTCTTGCACTTTTTTCACAATAGTTTCTAGGTTTTCTTTAAGCTTTTCAGTACCAAATGAGAGCTTACCAAAGAGGAGATGGAGATTACCATCCTTATCCACTCTCACCTCAATCTTACCTTGAGACAAGTCTTTAATCGCTGATTCAAAATCTGGAGTAACTGTACCTACTTTTGGATTAGGCATCAGTCTTTTTTGACCGAGGATCTTGGCAACCTTACCGATCGATTTCATTTGATCCGGAGTAGCTACTGCGATGTCAAATTCTAGCCATCCGCTTTCAATTTTCTTTACCAATTCCTCAGTTCCTGCTTCAGCAGCGCCGGCTTTTTTGGCTGCGTCGACGTTTTCTTCAGAAACAAAAGCCGCAATACGCACTTTTTTACCTGTACCATGTGGCAAAGTCGCACTGGTACGGATGTTTTGGTCCGCTTGTTTAGGATCAACTCCCAAATTAAAATGAACCTCACAGCTAGCATCAAAGCAAACGGTCGAAGTTTTAGGAAGAAGATCAAGCGCTTCATCAACGGTGTAAGAGTCCTTTATCAACAAAGCTCTTGCATCGATATACTTTTTACCTCTTTTCATAAGTAAATGGTTAAGTGGTCTAACGGTAGGGGACTACCTCCCACGAAATATTGATAGAATTAAATTAGCCTTCGTAAGTTACGCCCATACTTCTTGCGGTACCGGCCAAAATCTTTACTGCGGCATCCATGTCGTTAGCATTGATATCATCCCATTTCTCTTTAGCAATTTCTTCTAATTGAGCACGAGTGATCTTACCAACTTTTTCTTTATTAGGCTCACCTGAACCGCTTTTGAGATTAATGGCCTGTTTGATCAAAACGGCAGCTGGAGGACTTTTCATCACAAAGCTAAAGCTCCGATCGTCAAAAATAGTCAATACTACTGGAATAATTGTGTTTCCTTTTTCTCTTGTTTGCTCGTTGAATTGAGTACAAAATTCTTGGATATTGATCCCGTGTGGACCCAATGCTGTACCTACTGGAGGTGCTGGAGTCGCTTTACCTGCAGGGATCTGCAATTTTACGACCGTTAGAACTTCTTTAGCCATGATTAATAATTTTACAAACTTTTAAAAGCCCCACCATTCTAAATCAGAAACGCTAAAAGTCAACCTAAAACTCTAAATCAAGCAGTTGAATCAAATTGACGATCTGTTGATGAAACTCTTTTGGATAAGAAAAACCAAAGATATGAGTCCCCATTCTCACAACCAAAAACGCCACATCTTCTCTCTGAGGATCGTTCATATAAAAGGAAGCCTCCCCAAAACTATTAGTGGCATTTACATCCAAGCTGATTGTATTGGAAATTCTTTGATTTAAGGCATTATAAAGCTCGCTCGCTCTAGCTCCTGGTTTCATCTGAAATACATGTACTTTTGCAAGCATTTGCTCATTTGTTCGGATCGCGTATTTGGTCATCACCGCTGTTTCCACATCTTCTACAAAAATGTTCTTAAACAGAAGTCCGTCATGCTCTTCTACTTCCAAGAAAGCATTGTAAAATCCGGCAGAACTCAATTTTTCTGCATCAAGAAAGGCATTTGGTTGCGAAGCTGGTTCATCCTGATCCTCAAAATCATAAACTCTACTATCATCCGGTGCTGTACCGACAAAATTATTGATATTTTCCAAGCTGGAGCCTACGGTACTGTTAAATTGATCAACCGCCGCCCCGCCCAATTGCTGAGCTGCTTCATTTTCCAGCGCACTATTAAAGATATTGGCAGCCGTCGCATCGCCCAAGTCAATATTTCCCACTAAACCGCTCGAATCAACACTTAAAGTGTTTTCAGCCTTGAGGGAAGGGAAGTACTCGCTAACTAAAATTTCCGCAACTACCACTACAATTATCACTGTCAATATGGCCGTAAAAACGGTAAATTTTTGCATATTTTCACTTTATTTCATAGGAGGGGGAGGGGAGGGAAATCTATTTTTTCTTTACATCCGTAAAATCCAATTCAACTGGAGTTTCACGCCCCAAGAAATTGATTAACACCTTAACTTTACCTTTGTCTCTGTCGATATTGTCGATAAGCCCATCATGATCTGCAAAAGGACCATTAAGTACCACGACATTATCGCCTTCGTTAAAGTCAATTTTAAACTTCGGTTCATCCTTGCCCATATGACGTTTGATCACCTTCCATTCTTCCGGAGATACCGGAACGGGAATAGTACCAGAACCAACAAAGCCGGTTACATTAGGTGTATTTCTCACTACATACCAGCTATCATCAGTTACAATCATATCCACCAAAACATAACCAGGGAAAATCCTTTTTTCCTCAGTAACGGGTTCACCTTTTTTAATCACGATTTGCGTTTCCTTTGGGACCACAACGTCAAAAATCATATCCTGCATCCCCAAAGATTCCATTCTTTGTAAAAGGGCCTCACGCACAGCATCTTCATACCCTGAATAAGTATGGATTACATACCAGTGGCGGCCTGTACCTTGAGCTTGTCTTGCCATAGATCAATAATTAATTTAACTCTAGTAGATAAGTGTATAAGCGGCTAAAAGCCAAATCAAAAACCCCGAGAAAAACTGCAAATAAAGCTGTTAAAACGAGGACGATAATAGTCAATCTTATAGCCTGATTTTTGGTTGGCCAGACTACCTTAGATAATTCGTTAAAGCTATTTTTAAAATACTGCTTGATAGTACTATCCTTCATGGAAAAGTATTAAGATTCGATTCTTGGCAAGTGTAACCGTATTTAAGGCTTAATGCAAGGATTTTTATTCGGAGTTGTTTAAGTTAGTGTTTTGCCCTTATCTCTTGTGCTAAGGGGCCGTTTATGGTACAATAATTAGATAAAATCAAGAGAAAAATAAAAATGAAAAAATTCTGGACCATTACAGTGAAGTTTCTACTGGTGTTAGCACTAATGTCAGTAGCTCTCCAATTTACTGCCTTTGCGCAGGGAGCATTACCCTTGGATGACGCTTCGTATATCGAAGGGGGCATCCCCGTGCCACCCAGTGATCTTTCTGGCCAAGATATTGCGAGGTTGACGGCCTTTGAAGGGCTGGAATATGTCAAAAACGTAATCGGTGTAGTAGGTCTTATCTACATTACAATCACCGGTATCCGTCTCCTACTCCAAAGTGATGAAGAAGAAAATGTCTCGAAAGCAAAGCGGTCCCTTACCTACATTATCGTCGGCTTCGTCCTTATCAGTATGTCCCAAGACTTAGCCGCAATTTTTGATATGGAAGAAAATCCCATCCTCGGCACTCCACAGAGTATCCTCCAGCGCGTGCGGCTCTTTGACCGTCAGGTTGAGCTCTTTGTTACTATAGTTAAAAACATCATTGGTGCCTATGCTGTCCTGATGATCGTCCGCTCAGCCGGTATTATTATTACCCACGGTGGTGACGAAGAGGAGATCTCCAATCAGCGTAAAACCATTCTTTTTGCCATTGCCGGCCTTTTGTTGATCAATATTGGTAGCATCTTCATCAATAATGTCCTCTATAACATCGATAAAGATGTCTATACCGGGATCTCCGGGACCTCTCCTAATCTTGATGCCAAAGAAGGTGTGGAACAAATCGCCGGCGTAATCAATCTCATGGTTGCATTCCTTGCGCCCGCGCTTCTACTGGTTTTTGTTATTGCCGGTTTTATGTATGTCACTTCCGGTGGTAATGAAGAACAAATGAATCAAGCCCGTAGGATCATCGTGGCCGGGGTCATTGCCGTCCTCATCATTTTCGGTGCTTTTGCGCTAGTTACAACAGTTATCTCCGGACGTTTAAGCGAAATCGGAGCCATAAGCTAATACTATGAATTTTATCAAAAAACTGACAATTTGCCTTTCACTGATGACACTGACACTCTTTTTGAATACACCAGCAACTCTTGCCGCTAATCCCTGTCTAGATGCCGCTTCGGGCGGTACAAACCCTCTCTGTAAATTAGTCGAAATTGGTGAAGGGTCCGGACTCGAAGGATACTTTGCTACCGGGCAGCATCCCAACGCTCCAGATGATTTCGTTACTGCCGGGGCCGGGACTCTCACTAGCCCTTTTTACTATGCAGTAGATTTCATCCGCTTTTTGGTTAGTGGTATTGCCATGTTGGTAATTATCGTTCTATCTATTCGCCTGATCTCGGCTGCAACGGAAGAAGAAGCTCAAAAAATTAAGAACAACATATATATGGGGATCCTCGGCTTA
>CAYMGN010000005.1:0-20181 GCA_964389995.1 uncultured Candidatus Peribacteria bacterium
CAAAAAAATGAGGATGAGGCTCAAGGGAGTGATGCTAACGAGCAAAATTATCAGCGTTGGGGTCTCCATGTGGAGTTACTTCAAATGCTTTTTTCGCCAGGCTGCAATTTTTTTGTGATCTCCGGAGAGTAGGACTTCTGGTACTTTGAGGCCTTTAAAAGTAGCAGGTCGGGTATAGTGAGGGTGTTCTTTTTTGCGTTGGAAATTTTGAGAAAATGAGTCATCGAGATGAGAGTCTTCTTTGCCCAGTACTCCAGGTATCAGCCGGCTAATACTGTCCACGAGGACCATTGCCGGTAATTCTCCGCCTGTAAGTACATAGTTACCTATTGAGATCTCTTCGTCAACTAATGTGTCTCGGATTCTTTGATCGATTCCTTCATAGCGGCCGCAAAGGAGGATCAATTCTTGTTTTTTTTCCGCCAATTTTTCCGATCGCGCTTGAGTAAATGTTTTCCCTTGAGGAGTGAGAAAAATCACTGGTCCTTTGTTTTCTTTCTTTACGGCAGTGATACACTCGTAAAGTGGTTGGGGAGTCATCACCATTCCGGCTCCACCACCAAAGGGACTGTCATCCACTTTTTTGTGTTTGTCTTTGGTGTAGTCCCGGATGTCATGGACTTTGATTTCAATTAACGCTTTTTCCTGGGCACGTTTGAGGATGCTTTCTTGGAGATAGCTGTCAAAGATTTGAGGAAAAATTGTGAGGATATCAAACCGCATTGCTTGTGAGTTTTGCTTTGATTTTTCGGAAGAAATTTTGAATCGGTGGCACCAGGAAGGCAGTAAGTGAAAAGAGGATCAAAGCAATCCATTCTCCAACATTGAGAGGTACTGTCTTAAAGAGATTTTGCATGAATGGCGCGTAAAGCATCATAATCTGAAGAACAAAGGTCAATAATACCGCTCCGATTAGATATTTATTAGAAGTAAAGGTTTTCCAGTTGATAGATTTTTCTTCTTTACAAACAAAGACAAAGCAGAGCTCAAAGAGTACAATCCCAGTAAACACCAAGGTTCGGGCATGTGAAGGTATGTCGAGATTGGCGGTGTCGATGCCGAGGAGGTTGTCTTGTCCGGTACCGTAGAAATAAAGCGTCATATTGGTAACTGTCTGAAACAAGACGGCAATAAAGATAAACCCAAGAAACTTCATTAAGATTTTTTCTTCCTTTGGGTGAGGTTTTTCTTCCATGATATTCGGAGAAGCTTTACTTTTACCGAGGGCGAGGGCAGGTAGGGAGTCAGTGACGAGATTGATCCAGAGGATTTGCAGTGGCAGGATCGGTAGGGGATACCCCATAATTGTCAAAATCCCCACCGCAAAGATAGTATCAAAGTTAGAAGAAATCATATATTTGATAAAGGCAAGGATATTGTGATAGATCCGACGGCCTTCTTCGATGGTATTAACGATGGTAGAAAAATTATCATCTTTAAGAACGATGTCAGCGACCTCTTTAGTGGCCTCTGTACCTTTGATACCCATAGCGATACCTACATCTGAGTGCTTGAGCGCAGGGGCGTCATTAACACCGTCTCCGGTGACCGATACTACTTCATTGTTTCTTTTGAGGAGGTCAACGATTCGATATTTGTGTTGAGGTTTGGTTCGGGCAAAGATTTCTGTTTTCTTGATTACTTCATTTAATTCATCATCATTCATTTGATCAATTTCTTTTCCGATGACAATATTGTGCGCTTCGAGACCGATTTGTTCACCAATTGCTTTGGCAGTGATCGGGTTATCTCCAGTAATGATTTTCACTTTGATTCCTGCTTTTTGGGCGGTAGCTATTGATTCTTTGACACTTTCACGTGGTGGATCGAGCATTCCGATCAGACCTACAAAGATAAGATCCTGTTCATCAAAGCTTTTTTTATGTTCTTTACAAGCAAAAGCCAAAACTCTTAAAGCTTTTTCGGCATACTTTTCATTGATGTGCGTTAACTTTTCTTTATCATCTTGAGTGATATCTCTTACTTCACCGTTCTCCATGATGCGAGTACAGCGTTTGATGATTTCCTCAAAAGCACCTTTGGCATAGATTTCTTTTTTCTTTCCTACTTTATGGAGACTACTCATCATTTTTCTTTCTGAAGTGAAGACGTTTTCATCTAGCTCTTCATATTTCTTTACAAATTCCGCCTTGCGATTAAAGATTTTGAGCGCGATTTCAGTAGGGTCACCGATGATATTTTTATCGACGAAGGAGTTATTACAGTTTTCGCAGATTTCAGCTAGTTTTTCTTCTTCCTTAGTTTCCAGTTTGATTTTAGTGTCGGTGTCATATCCTTGACCGGGTATATCTTTTTCTTTGAAACCCGCGTAGCTTTTTTTCACGGTCATTTCGTTGAGTGTAAGCGTACCGGTTTTATCTGAACAAATCACTGTTGTTGCTCCGAGAGTTTCGATGGCATTCATTTTTCGGACAATAGCATTCTTTTTGGCAAGCATGGTGACGCCCATTGCGAGGGTGAGGGTGACGATGATCGGCATCCCTTCTGGGATAGCAGATACACCCAAGGCCACTGAAGTCATCAACATATCAAATAATTCAAAATCTCGCAGTGTGCCGAGGAAGAAGAGGGCAACGATCAAAATTAAAATAAAAATCCCCAGTCTTTTACCGAGATTATTGAGTTGTTTAGTAAGCGGAGAGACATCTTTTTCTTGCTTAGAAACAAGTCCGACGATTTTGCCAAATTCGGTTTTCATTCCGGTGTGTACTACCTTTGCTTTTGCACGCCCGGTGGTGATGATCGTCCCTTTAAAGAGTAGCTTTTCATTTTCTTTTCCTTCGGCAGATTTGTTACTAGCGACACTTTCTCCGGTGAGGATAGCTTCGTCTACTTTGAGGGAATAAGCCTCGATTAGCTCGAGATCAGCGGGGATTTTGTCACCTTCGTTGAGGATTACAATATCGTCGGGCACTAATTCGCGGATTTCGATTTCCATTTCTTGCCCATTCCGGACGACGATTGTAGTCGGCACGACCATTTTTTTCAAAGCTTTGACGGCATTTTCCGCTTTATATTCCTGGAAAAACCCGATCCCGGCATTGATCACCACGATCGCAAAAATTACTAAACTATCAACAACTTCGTCCAAAATTAGCGAAACACTACCAGCAATAATCAAAATAATAATCAAGAAAGAAGTAAACTGCGAGAGGAGGATTTTTAAGGCGGTAAACTCTTTTTTTGTTTTTAGTTCATTAAAACCATACTTTTTGCGTCTTTCTTCGACTTCGGCTGTGGTTAAACCAGGATAGTGTTTTTTCTTATTCATGTTTGTTTTTTTTTAGCTAATCTTTAATATTTTAGCATATTTTGAACAAAAAAAGAACCTCTGGCCCCGAAAGACCAGAGGTGGGAAAATGGCAATATAATAGGACTTTTAACGTTTGGAGAATTGTGGAGCTTTTCTCGCTCTCTTCAAACCAAACTTCTTTCTTTCTTTAGTACGTGAATCTCGAGTTAAGAGTCCTTCTTTTTTCAAAACAGTTTTGGTGTTAGGGTCAGATTCAACCAAAGCTTTAGAAATACCGTGTCTAACAGCTTCTGCTTGGCCGTTTTCACCGCCACCACTGACTTTTACGGTGATATCAAAGCTACCAAGACCACCAGTGAGTTTCAGTGGAAACTCGATCAGTCCAACATTTTCTTTTACAGAAAAGAATTCTTTTACCGGTTTGTCATTAATTGTGATTTCACCTTTACCTTTCATCAGGCGCACACGGGCGACTGCACTTTTTCTTTTTCCAGTTGCGTAATAGTATTTTGTAGCCATTTCGTTTGAGATTTAGGATTATACTTCTAAGTTTTCAGGTTTTTGAGCTGCATGAGGATGTTCTTCACCTGCGTAAATTTTGAGCTTGTCCATAAAGACACTGCGGAGCTTGTTTTTAGGTAGCATGCCTCTGATTGATAGCTCTACCATTTTGGTTGGTTTTTTGCTGCGCATATCCTTGGCAGGAGTAGTCTTAAGACCACCTGGGAATCCGGAATGGCGATAGTACATCTTACCTTCTTCTTTATTTCCAGTAAGTTTTACTTGGTCGGCATTGATCACGATTACAAAGTCACCACAGTCCATGTGAGGAGTAAAGGTAGCTTTATCCTTACCACGGAGTTTGTTGGCGATGACAGTGGACATGCGACCCAATACTTGGTCTTTTGCGTCTACTATGTACCATTTTTTATTTACTTCTTCTTTTTTGGGGATGTAAGTCTTCATGCTTTTGGATTTAAACGAGTTCAAGTTGTACTAGGGGAGCGTTATCACCTTTGCGATAACCGAGTTTAGTGATGCGAGTATAGCCAGATCCTTGTTCTTTATATTTTTCTAGCAGGACATCAATAATTTTCTTACCGGCATCTTTATGGTCAACTAGCTTATCAAGCTCGCGGATTGCTTCTCTTTTGTCTCTTTTCTTGGCAATAGTAATCAAATTTTCTACGAATGGTTGTACAGCCTTTGCTTTAGCTGCTGTAGTCTTGATTTTGTTGTGGATAATTACTGACATAGCCAGATTGCGGATCAAGGCCCGTTTGTGGTCGTTGTCAGAACCGAGTTTAATTTTCTTTACTTTATGTCTCATGGTTTTGTGGGTTTATTCTTCTGCTAAGTTTAGACCTTTTTTTTCTAGAGCGTCTCTGACCTCAGTGAGAGCTTTTTTACCGAATCCACGGAGATTAGAGAGTTTGCTTTCAGTACATTTAGAAAGTTGCTCGATAGAACCGATACCCCCGTTGATCAGTGCGTTGAGAGTACGAGGAGAAAATCCAAGAATTTCAATCGGAGTATAACTTTCTTGAGCAGGTTTCTTAGATTCTTCTTTCTTTTCATTTTCGAGAATTGTACTAACGTCTGACATAAAGTCTTCTTCAACCATGATTTCTTCCATGTTGAAGAGTTTGAAATAAGACTGAAGCACATTAGAAGCAAATTTGAGAGCGTCTTCTGGAGTGATGCTGCCATCGGTGTCGATTTCTAGTTTAAGCTTGTCGAGATTAGTCATTTGACCGACACGAGTAGCTTCTACGGCATAACGTACTTTCTTTACCGGTGAATAAAAGGCGTCAACTAAGATCATTTCTGCATCAGTTTCGTCTTTTTCTTGATTGGACGCTGGAAGATAACCCACACCTTTTTCGATACGGATAGAGACTTTTAATTTGCCACCTTTTTCGAGGGTTGCGATGTGGAGGTCCGGATTAAGTACTTCGATATCACTGGGACATTTGATGTCTTTGGCAGTGATGATTCCGGTTTTGTTAGCTTCAAGAGTTATCGTACTTGGTGTAGAGCTGGTCTTTTTTAGATAGAGTTGTTTGAGATTGAGGATAATGTCTAGGGCGCTTTCTTTAACGCCTTTAACTGTAGTGTATTCGTGTTTTACTCCGTCAATTTTTACGCCAGTGACACAAGCCCCCGGTAGGGAAGAGAGCAGGATTCTTCTGAGAGCGTTTCCGATAGTGGTGCCGTATCCAGGTGGCAGAGGTCCCATCTCAAAAAGCGCATGATTCTTTTTCTGATCATCACCGACTTTTGCGGTTTTGATTTTAGGGATGCCAATTTCTGCTTGGATTTGATGCATTGCAACTTAAGTTAAGTAATTACTTAGAGTAGAACTCAGTGATCAATTGATGATCGATCATTTTTTCAATGTCTTCATCATTTGGGAGGGCGACCACTTCGCCTTTTAGATTATTGATATCAACA
Source organism: uncultured Candidatus Peribacteria bacterium (assembly GCA_964389995.1). Lineage (GTDB taxonomy): Bacteria > Patescibacteriota > Gracilibacteria > UBA1369 > LOWO2-01-FULL-3 > CAYMGN01. The sequence goes on from CAYMGN010000005.1 coordinate 5,729, forward strand.
GAAAGCCATTTTGGTGATTTAACCTTAGCCTTCTTAGCTTCTTCAAATAGTTTTGAATTCTTTTTATTATCACGGATTTCAAATTTGTCTCCGATACTGACTTGGATAGAGGGAGTTTTGGCGCGAGTACCATTGATTTTGACTAGTCCATGACTAACGATTTGTCTAGCTTGTGGGCGTGTACTTGCGATACCAGAGCGGAAAATTACGTTATCAAGGCGAGTTTCTAGTAGTTTTAGATATTTAACCCCGGTAATTTCAGAAGTCTTACTAGCCATTTGGTAGTAACGTCGAGATTGTTTTTCACTAATTCCATAAAGAAAACGAGCTTTTTGCTTTTCTCTCAATTGCTTGTTGTATTCTGAAAGTTGAGAAAAACGTTTTTGTCCGTGTTCACCAGGTTTGTAATTTTTCTTTTGGTAAGCTTTGATTTTGCTTTGACCATTGGTAAAGAGCATTACTCCTAATGCACGTGATTTTTTTGTAATTGGTCCTCTATATCGAGACATGATGCTTTACAGTTAAATTTATACTCTTCGTTGTTTTCTTTGGCGACCTCCGTTGTGGGGGACAGGAGTAACATCGCTGATGGAAAGAATTTCAATCCCACTGGAAATTAAACCTCTGATGGCTTGTTCTCTACCGCTACCGATTCCTTTTACAAAAACATGTACTCTTTCCAAACCAAATACTTTTGCTTTTTCGGCGGCGTTTTCAGCGGATACTTGAGCGGCGTAAGGAGTTGATTTACGAGCTCCTTTAAAACCAGATCCACCGGCGCTAGCCCAGGAAATAACATCTCCATTAGGCTCAGTAAGAGTTACAATCGTATTGTTGTAAGAAGCGTGGATGTGTGCTTTTCCTAGAGGAACGATACGTTTCTTTGGTCTGCTGGTAGTTTTTTTCTTCTTTTTTTTGTCACTCATAACTTAGAAATTATTTAGTAGCGATTTTCTTATTAGCAACGGTTTTTTTCTTACCTTTTCTGGTACGGGAGTTGTAACGAGTGCGTTGTCCGCGTACCGGAAGGCCACGTTTATGTCTAAAACCACGATAAGAATTGATTTCTTTAAGTCTCTTAACATCCATTGCTACCTTTCTCTTGAGATCACCTTCGGTAGTTAGCTTACTCACGATTTTACGTAGCTGAGCGATTTCAGCTTCGGTGAGGTCTCCAACTTTTGTGTCATTGTCGATTTTCGCATCTTCCAAGATTTGTTTTGCGAGACTTCTGCCAATGCCATAAATTGCAGTGAGGCCAATCTCAATTCGTTTTTCTTTCGGTAGATTGATACCAGCTATACGTGCCATGTGAGATACTAATTAAGTGCTAAGCAGTCAGTATTCTGGGGGGGATGAATACTGACTGCTTAAAATTTAATTGATTACCCCTGCCGTTGTTTATGCTTTTTAGTAGCGGAGCAGATCACTCTGACTACACCTTTTCGGCGGATAACTTTACATTTGTCACAGATTTTCCTGACTGATGTTCTAACTTTCATGTTTTAATCGGTAAGTGATACGTCCTTTTGTGAGATCATATGGGCTGATTTCGATGGTTACTCGATCGCCCGGTAGTATTTTAATAAAGTGCACATTGCGCATTCTACCAGCTAGGGTTGCTCTGATTTCCGGGTAATTGTCATCGTCTACTTTGACAATAAATTGTGCGCCCGGAAGGGTTTCTTGTACGGTTCCTTCAAGTTCGATTACTCCTTCTTTTTCTTTTCCCATAAATATATTTCTGGTAAAGCGGTAGGATTTTACATTAGATGATTCTCTTGTGCAATAGAAATTAGCATCTTTTTTCTTATTTATCTAGTGTTTTTCTAATTTTCTTCAAATTTAGTCAAAATTTCAACTCCGGACTCGGTGATTAGGACGGTTTCTTCCACTTGGACTGAGAGTGATTGATCAGCTGTAACTATCGTCCAATTGTCCTTTAGTTCACGCATTTTTCCCGTGCCGACAGCAAATATTGGTTCTACTGCCATAGTCATGCCTGGTTTCAAAACGGCCTTGCCTTCTCTTTTGTCATAATAGTTGAGTACTACAGGGTCTTCGTGAAGATCACGTCCGATACCGTGACCGGTGAGATCGCGGATAACATGGTAGCCGGCACTTTCGATTATTTCTTGGATTGCTTTGCTGATTTCGTTTACTCGATTTCCGGGAATTGCTTTTTTTAGTCCTCTTTTCAGTGCTTTATGAGCAGTTTTGATTAGTCGGTTTGCTTCCGGTGTTTGAGTGCCAACTTGGATGGAACGGGCAGCGTCACTGTAAAACCCTTTGTATTTTACGCCACAATCAATAGTGAGGAGATCACCATCTGCGATTATTTGGTTGTCGCTAGGTATACCATGGACAACGATATCGTTGATAGCCGGACAGATAGTGGCCGGAAAACCATTAAATCCTTTAAAGCCTGGTTCTGCTCCCTTTGAGCGAATGAATTCTTCGGCAAATTGGTCTAATTCTAACGTTGATACTCCTACTTGAGCCCTTTTGAGAGTCTGATGGAGTGTCTCGGCTAGAATCTTTCCTCCTTGGCGCATGATTTCTATTTCTGCGGGAGTCTTGATACTAATAGCCATTTGTTTAGTTTGAGAGATATTCGTCTAATGTTTTAAAGACCGTTTCACGAACTTCAGTAATGCTTGGTTCGCCATCGATGGTAATCAATTTATCTTGATAGAGCTCGATAGCGGGAATCGTCTGCTCGTGAAAGTTTTCAATTCTACGGTGAATGATTTCTTTAGTGTCGTCTGTGCGACCTTCTAGTTCAGCTCTTTTAAGGAGCCTTTCCATAGCTGTTTCTTCACTGATTTTCAGGATCATGGCAATGAATTCTCGATTGTGCTTATTGAGAAGATCATTGAGCATCTGAGCTTGTTTTTCTTTACGAGGGATACCGTCAAAGATTATGCCTTGCTCGAGATTAGCTTCGTTTGTGAGATAATTTTCAACTATTTCCATCACTACTTCGTCGGAAACTAATTCGCCGGCGTCGATGATGGCTTTGATTTTCTTTCCTAATTCTGAATCGCTCTTTGCTAGTTTTCTTAGTTCTGCTCCGGTTTCAAAGATCTGCATGTGGTATTTTTCGGCTAGGGCTTTGCTAACTGTACCTTTTCCCGAACCTTGAATGCCAAAAATAATGAGATCCATTGAGTCTGTCTTAATTAGAGTAGAATTTACTGTAGTCGTGCATGATCAATTGTGCATTGATTTGTCTGAGCAATTCGAGGATTACACCGACGATGATGATGATCCCAGCTCCGGAAATTAGGAGAGGTACTGTACCCAATGCGGTTGAACTGAAGGCAAATTGCAATAATAGTGGAGAGATGGCGATTAGGCCAAGGAAGATTGCTCCAAATAGTGTCAATCGGCGAGAAACGTTGTGGAGGAAGTCTACCGTTTGTTGGCCTGGTCTGATTCCAGGGATATATGCTCCACGTTTTTGAATGTTTTCAGCTACTTGTTCTGGATTGAAGGTGATGGAAACATAAAAGAATGTGAAAGCCACCACGAAAACAAAATAAGCGATTAGATAGCTAAGACTATCTGGTGTAAAGATATTGACCATAGTGCTACCAAGACTGCGTAACCATTCGGAATTTGCGTTAACGAGAAATTGACCGAGGATACCAGGGAAGCTGATAAGTGCTACTGCAAAGATAATCGGGATCATCCCTGCTTGATTGATTTTGATAGGGAAGAAGGCTTCTTGTCCGCTAGATTTGATGCCACGTCCAGCGTAGGTAAGTGGGATTTTTCTTTGCCCTTCTGTAACCAAAACTACTACTGTGATCAAGATGATTGTGACCAAAACCATCACAATGAAAGGAATAATCTTGGTTTCGTCGCCTTGAGCAGTAAACAGTCCTTGTCCGAGTAATTGTGGTACTTGGGAGATAATGCTGGCAAAGATTAGGAGGGAAATACCATTACCGATGCCTTTTTCTGTAATTAGGTCCCCGAGCCAGACGAGTAAGACCGTACCGGCCGAAACAGTAAGCATTACCGGTAGCATGGTTGAAAGACTAGAGCTGTCGATGATTTGCGCTTGTGCTGTCGTATTGATCAAAATAATCATTCCGTATGATTGCATCAAAGCAAGTGGCATTGTAAGCCAGCGAGTATAGGTGTTGATTTTTTGACGTCCTTGTTCTCCTTCTTTAGACATTGATTCTAGCTTTGGGACAATAACTGTCAACAATTGCATGATGATAGAAGCATTGATGTAAGGCGAAATTCCCATCAAAACGATAGAGAAGTTTTCGGTACTACCTCCTGTCAAAAGACTAAATGCTTGTAGTAGGTCGTTTTGACGAGTCAGAAGCCCTTCAACTACGTTGAGATTGGCTCCAGGTACGGTGATTTGAGCGATAAAGCGATAGAGTACCAGGATCGCTAGGGTGAAGAGAATTTTTTTTCTTAGATCATCTGAATGCCAGATTTGTTTGAGGTAGGTGAGCATAATTTTAATTATTCAGATTTATTTTCGCTTTCTTTTTTTTCAGTCTTTTCTGCTTTTTCTTCAGCTTGAACTTGTTCAGTAGGAGCAGTTAATTCGACTTTACCTTTTTTTGCTTCTACGGCTTTGATAGCTGAAGCAGAGGCTTTATCTACTTTGATAGTCAATGTTTTTTCTAATTCACCTTTTCCGCCGAGTAGTTTTACGGGACGATTTTTCTTGGCGATGAGGTTTTTTTCGTAGAGAGCAGCTTTGTCTACAGTGGCTTTGTCATCAAATACGTTGAGGTCTCCGATATTGACAGCTTGAAACTCTACGCGATTAGGGTTTTTGAAACCTTTCAATTTTGGTAGGCGGCGTAGATATGGAGTTTGACCACCTTCAAATCCTGGACGACGGCGGCCACCACTACGGGCAGATTGTCCCTTCATACCACGAGTACTGTAGGTACCATGGCCGGAACCGTTACCGCGACCAACACGTTTGCGTTTGCTTTTGACGTTGCTTTTTAATTTGTGAATTTCTGACATGGTGATTTACTTATTTGCTAGATTCTTTTTTGTCCTCCGCTTTTTTAGCGTTTGCTTTTTTGGAAGCGGTTGCTTGAGTGCTTTTTTTTGCTTTCTCTTCTTTTTTCTGAGTTTCTTTCTTTTGATTGTCTTGCTTTGGCGCTTTTTCTGTTTTGCGTTTTTCCATCATTGGAGTGACACGCATTTTTCTTAGAGCTTCGAGAGTGGCGCGAGTATTGTTGATTTTGTTGGTAGTCCCGTATGATTTACTGAGGATGTCTTTTACTCCAGCTAATTCCAATACTTTACGGATTGGACCCCCGGCGATGATACCTGTACCGGGTGCGGCTGGGATAAAGCGGATTTTTGATGATTTGTGTTTGATGGTGACATCGTGGGGGATAGTGTTTCCGTCCAAGACTACATGTTCAAGATTTTTCTTGGCATCAGCAATCGCTTTTTTGATTGCACCGGTAACTTCATGAGATTTACCGACACCGATGCCGACTCTTTTTTTGCGGTCACCAATTACTACTACGGCACGAAAGCGAAGGATACGTCCTCCCTTTACTACACGAGTAACTCTGCGAATCTGAATTACTTCTTCATCGAATTCTTTGGGTTGTCTTTTGTGGTGTCTACCTTTTCTTTGTGCGGATTTTGCCATAGTAATATAATTGTTAGAATTTTAGTCCACCTTCGCGAGCGCCTTCTGCAACGGCTTTCACTCGCCCGTGGTATTTATAACCATTTCTGTCAAATACGACAGCTTTGATTTTTTTGTCTGTAGCAGCTTTTGCAATTTCTTTTCCAACTTCGGTAGCTTTTTCTACTTTTGTTCCTTTAGCTTTGCTTTTGAGATCAGAAGCGCTGGCTAGGACTGCTCTTTTGTCATCGTCGATAATTTGAGCATAGATATGAGTAAGGCTGCGAAACACAACTAATCTTGGTCGAGCTGCAGTACCTTGGACTTTAGCTTTAACTCTTTTTTTTCTACGATTTCTAGCTGCTAATTTGGTTGTTTTCATTGCTTTGAATTATTTAGATTTACTTAACATTGGCTTTACCGGCTTTCCTAGCTACGTATTCGTCAATGTAGCGAATCCCTTTACCTTTGTAAGGTTCTGGTTTGCGGTATGAGCGGATTTTAGCGGCCGCTTGTCCCACAACTTCTTTATCAATACCGGAGACAATGATGATTTGCTTGTTTTTAACTTCTTGGTCCATTGCTAGATTTACTCCTTCTGGTGCTTGATATTCGATCGGATGAGAAAAACCAAGATTAAGAGTGATAGATTTACCTTTAGCGTTAGCACGGTAACCAACACCAATGATTTCTAGCTTTTTTTCGAAACCTTTGGTTACGCCTTCAACCATATTAGCGATTAGGCTCCGAGAAAGTCCGTGAAGTGACTTATTAAGTTTACTGTCATTTGGTCTCTTAACTAGGATTTCGTTTTCAGCAGTCTCAACCTTCATGTTAGGATGAATATCTTGTTCAAGTTGACCTTTTGGTCCCTTGACAGTAATTTTGTTTCCTTCGATTTTTACTTCAACACCGTTAGGGATTGGTACTGGTTGTTTTCCGATACGTGACATCTCTTAATTAAGTTATGATTTTAGTATATTTGACAGATCACTTCACCTCCGAGGTTTTCTTTTTTTGCTTGAGCATTGGTCATGATTCCTTTTGAGGTGGAAATAACGTTGATTCCAAGTCCATTCTTAACCATTTTTAGATCTTTGCTCGGAGAATAAATACGTTGTCCAGGTTTGCTTACTCTTCTGAGGGTTAATACTTTTTCTTCATTTAAAGCGATTTCTAGCTCTTTTTGCGGCTCTTTACCTTTGACTTTGTAGTCGGTGATAAATTCGCGGGCTTTCATTACTTTTACAATCCCTTCTTTCATTTTGGAGTAGGGGACATTAACGAAAGCGTGTTCAGCTTTTTGAGCGTTTCGGATTCTAGTTAATAAGTCTGCAATTGGATCTGTATTCATAGTAAATATTTTGTTAGTTTACCAAGATGCTTTTCTAATTCCTGGGAGTCTACCGGCACGAGCTAGTTCGCGGAAACAGATGTGACATAGACCAGTGTGGCGATCATATCTACCATTACGTCCACATTTGCTGCAACGTTGGTAATTACGAGTAGACATTTTTGATTTACCACCAGATTTGGCTGCTTTTTTAGCTGCTTCGTTTCTTCTTCTAGTTTTTACAATAAGTGCTGTTCTAGCCATGCTTGATATATTTAGTTAGTTTGTTTTTGAAAAGGGAAGCCCATTTCTTTGAGAAGTGCGAAGCCCTCATCATCATTAGTGGCCGAAGTAGTGATGATCACTTGGAGACCGTGAAGATTGATGACATCGTCAGGGCTGATTTCTGGGAAAACAGTGTGTTCTTTGAAACCAACGCTGTAATTACCATTGCCGTCAAAAGAACGTGGAGAAAGACCACGAAAGTCTCTCATACGTGGGAAGACAACATGAATAAGTTTATTCAGGAAGGAATACATCAATTCGTCGCGGAGTGTTACCTTAGCGCCGATGACCATACCCTCACGGATCTTAAAGTTCGATACAGATTTCTTAGCAATAGTAAGGACTGGTTTTTGACCGGTGATCATTGTGATGTTCTTTTCGATAGTGCCGTAATCTTTGCTATGACTACGGAGATAGGTACCCATACCGACGTTAACGGTAATTTTTTCGACTTTAGGTAAAGCCATTGGGTTTTGCTGTTTTAGTACTTCCTTTAGTTTAGGAATTATCTCTTTATTGTACTGAGTTTTGAGATTTAATGCTGTGGCCATGATTATTTATCAATTACTTCTTTAGTTTTTTTAGCAATTCTAACTTTTTTCCCTCCTTCTTTCTTGTAGCCAACACGAGTGGCTTTGTCGCCGGTAGGTGAGAGTAACATAACTTTACAAGCGGCGATAGGTCTTTCGGTCTTTACAATCTCTCCTGGTCTTTGAGGGGTTTTTTTTATGTGCTTTGTTACTATATTGATTCCTTCAACTAATACAAGGTCTTTTTTGGTAAAAGTTTTGAGGATCTTACCTTTTTTACCTTTGTATTTACCTGAGATTACTACTACTTTGTCTTCAACTTTGAGTTTCATGATATTGATTAATTAAAGTACTTCAGGGGCCAAAGAAATGATTTTTTGATAGTTCTTGTCTCTCAATTCTCTAGCGATCGGTCCAAATACACGAGTTCCTTTTGGCATTCCTTCAGCATTGATGATTACAACGGCGTTCTCGTCAAAACGGATTGAGGTACCATCTTTTCTTTGACGTTCCTTCACGGCTCTCACGATAACTGCTTTTTCGACATTACCCTTCTTTACTACTCCCTTGGGGGCAGCTTCTTTCACTGCAACGACGATAACGTCACCAAGGCTGGCAGTGCGTCTTTTGGAACCTCCAAGCACTTTAATACATTTTACTTTTTTGGCTCCGGTATTGTCTGCTACCGATAATAATGTTTCTGGTTGAATCATGATTCTTTAGTCTTAGGTTTTTCAATTGTCCATTTCTTTTTTTTGCTGATAGGCGTTGTTTCATAAAAAGTGACATTATCGCCTAGTTCAAATTTTTTGTTATCAGGATTGTGTACATGGAATTTCTTGGAAATCAGATATCTTTTCTTGTATTTAGGATGCATTTCATAACGATCGACTTTTACTACGATAGTCTTGTCTTGGACATTGCTGACAACTACACCTTTTTTTGTTCTGACACTAGTTTGCATGCTTAATTCTTGTTAGTGTTTTCTTGATTTTGACGTGCTCTCATTTCAGTTTTGCCTTGAGCGATAGCTTTTTTGTAGGCAGTAATGAGGTGAGAAGCTTTTTCTTGTCCAGATCTTACTTCGTATCTTTGGGTAAAGAGTTTTGCTTCCATTTCCTTGATGAAATTTTGCAGGCTCTTATCGTCCATTTGTCTGATTTCGTCTAGTTTTGTTGTAAACTTATCTGTTTTCATGATTATTGAATTTCGTGTGAACTAATAAATTTGCATTTTACTGGCAATTTGTGTGCTGCTAGTCTCATCGCTTCTCTTGCTGTTGCTTCGTCAATACCATCCATTTCAAACATGACACGACCTGGTTTTAAAGTAGCAATGAAATGATCAGGAGCACCCTTACCACTACCCATCGGTACCTCAGAAGCTTTGCGGGTGATAGCTTTTTGTGGGAAAATTGTAATCCAGATTTTTCCGCCTCTCTTGGTATATCTAGTCATTGCTCGACGAGCAGCTTCGATTTGGCGAGAGGTGATTTCTCCAGCAGATTGCGCTTTGAGACCAAAGGTGCCAAAGGCAATACGATTTCCACGATGAGAGATCCCTTTGCTGTCCGATCTTCCTCGGAATACCTTTCTATGCTTTTGTTTCTTAGGTTGTAGCATTGTAATTTATGATTTATGACTGTTTAATTTCTTCAATTTGTTGTGCCAATCTGGCATCCATATCTTTTTTAAATACTTCTCCGCGGTTGATCCATACTTTGATACCGATGATTCCGTAAGTAGTGTGTGCGTTCACGGCGGCATAGTCTATATCGGCACGGAAAGTATGTAAAGGGACTTTTCCTTTTGAGAAAAATTCACCACGAGAGATTTCAACACCATTCAATCTACCTTTGATACCGATTTTGGCACCGAGTGCTCCAGCTTCCATAATTTTTTCGAGAGACATCTTGCACGCACGGCGGTAAGAAATTCTTTTTTGAACTTGGCGGGCGATTGAGTCAGCGACAATATGAGCATCGAGCATTGGTTTCTTTACTTCTTTGATATTGATCGCAAAATTTTCTCTAAATTCGTTACTGAGATCTTCTTTGAGCTTTTCGATAGTTTCACCACCACGTCCAATGATGAGACCGGGTTTAGAAGTGTGAATATTAAGAATGATTTTACCTTGAGTACGGAGAATTTCGATTTGAGAAAGGCCTTCAGTTTCGATATTATCGCGGATAAACTTGTCGATAGCCAAATCTTGGTGGAACAATTTTTTAAAGTTATGCTTACCAGCATACCATTTTGAATTCCAGTCTTGTGTAATCCCTAATCTGATTCCAATTGGATGTACTTTTTGTCCCATTTTAATTATTACTTAGTAGTTTTTTTAGATGTTTTCTTGGTTGATTTAGTCTTGGTGCTCGCTTTCTTTTCAGTCTTTTTTTCAGCTACTTCTTTCTTGGTAGTTTTTTCGCTTGATTCTTTTTTAGCCTCTTCTTTCTTTGCTGTTTTGCTTGTGCTGGGAGAACCAGCTTTTGCTTCTAGTTTAACTGTGATATGAGCATTTCTTTTTAACAAAGGGTGAACGCGGCCACGAGAGATCGGGATGCTTCTTTTGTAAGTCATTCCTTTCGTAACGATAATTTCTTTGATTACGAGATTGTCACGTTTTTGTGAGAAATTGTTTTCAGCATTTGCTGCTGCGGAGCTCACTAGTTTGTAAAGGATGTCCGCCCCTTTCTTAGGAGTAAATTTCAGGATGTCGAGAGCTTCACCTACTTCTTTATTGCGGACCAAGCCAGCAACAAGATTTGCTTTTTTTGGTGAGATCCTAACTTGTCTAAGAATAGCTTTCATGAGAATTATTTAATTTAGTTTATTTCGCGAGTTTCCCGCCGTGGCTCTTAAATTTACGAGTGGGGGCGAATTCGCCTAGTTTATGTCCAACCATGTTTTCAGTGACATAAACTGGGATAAATTGTTTACCATTATGTACTGCGAATGTAAACCCTACAAATTGCGGAGAGATCACAGAACCGCGCGACCAGGTCTTGATTACTTTTTTATTACCAGCATCAGTTGCTTTAGCAACTTTCTTTGTCAGTTTCGGGTCAATAAATGGTCCTTTTTTTGCACTTCTAGCCATGTTGTTTTAGCTTAAGGTTTACTTTTTCTTATTTTTCTTGCGAGATTTGACAATCCATTTGTCAGTATATTTGCGTTTTCTGGTCTTAAAACCGAGAGCTGGTAGCCCCCAAGGTGTCTTAGGATGTTTGAGACCGATAGGACTTCCACCTTCACCACCACCGTGTGGATGGTCAACTGGATTCATTGCTTTACCTCTAACTTGAGGTCTGCGTCCCATATGTCTTTTTCTACCGGCTTTACCGATTTTAATGTTGTTGTGTTCAGGGTTGCTGACGGCGCCAATACTAGCATAACAGTCTTTATTTACCAATCTAACTTCTCCTGATGGCATTTGGATTTGTGCATGGTCACCTTCGAGACTAACTAGTTTTAGGCTTGAACCGGCACTTCTACCCATTTGGCCCCCTTTACCGAGGTGTAATTCTACATTGTAGATATTGTATCCAACGGGAATGTTGCGGAGGAGCATTCTGTTGCCAGGCTTTACCTTAGTTCTTTCGCTGGTGATGATTTTGTCGCCAACTTGCAGTCCTTGTGGAGCAATATGGTAACGTTTTTCACCGTCGCTGTAGTTAACCAAAATCAGGTAAGCTGTGCGATTTGGATCATATTCTACCGCTGCTACTTTCGCTTCGATATTGATCTTGTCTGTTCTTTTGAAATCAATCACGCGGTAAAGTCTCTTTGCTCCACCACCACGATGACGACAAGTGATGCGTCCGGTGTTGTTACGGCCAGATTTCTTATTGTTTTTTTTGAGCAAGCTTTTCTCCGGCTTTGTTTTTGTAATAGTGTCAAAAGAGGCTACGCTCATTTGTCTTCTACCCGGTGTTGTTGCTTTAAATTTTTTTAAGGCCATGATACTTATTTCTTCTTAGGTGCTTTAGGTTTAAATGGGTCAATTGTTTGCTTTGCTTTCAGAGTTACTGTTGCTTTCTTGATGTTTGGTCTTTTGGTAATAACTTTAGATCTGCCGATTTGTCTGATTTTTTTAGGAAGATTACTGATACGTACATTAGCTACATCGGCACCAAAGTAAGCTTTGATAGCATTTTTGACGTCTACTTTTGTGGCCTCTTTCTTGACCCAAAAAGTATATTGTCCTTCACCTTGCCGCTGTGAGCTTTTTTCGGTTTGGATGGGCTTGATTAGTACGTTGTGAGTATTCATTGTTTTAAGATAAGAAAGTTTCTTCTAGTTTCTTTACAGCATCTTTTAGTAGAACTACTTTTTGATGTTTCTGTAAGTCGTGAATATTGAGATAATTTGCAAGAATCGTTTTTACTCCGGGGATGTTACTAGCAGATTTTTCGAGATTAGCGTCTTTTTCGTTCATAACCACTAAGCAGCTGCGCATTTCCGGATCGATCTTTTTAAGCATTGCGGCGAAATCTTTAGTTTTAGGTTTGTCAACCTTGTATGCTTCCAATCCTAACACTTGCTCTTCTTTTGCCTTGAGTGAGAGTGCGGAAAATAATGCTTTTCTTCTTTGCTTTTTAGGCATTTGTTTAGAGAAGTTGCGGTCTTTGCTCGGACCAAATACTACACCACCACCACGCATGTGTGGAGCACGGATAGTACCCTGACGAGCATTACCGGTACCTTTTTGGCGGAAAGGCTTACGACCACCACCACGAACGTCTGCGCGATTTTTGGTGTGTGCAATTGCTACTCTTTTATTAGCTAACTGTCTGATCAAAGCTTGATGGATGAGATCAGCATTGAATTCTTGTCCAAAAATATCTTTTGGGAGTTCAAGTGTGCCAGCTTTGCTGCCGTCCTGTTTATATAGGTCTACTTTCATTATAGTTTGCTTATAGTTACTAAACCTCCATTAGGTCCGGGTAAGGCACCTTTAAGGCAAATTAGATTTTTCTTGGTATCAACGTGTGCTACCTGAACATTTTTTAGAGTTACTTTGTCATGTCCCATGCGACCGGCCATCTTTTTACCCTTGTGGATACGGGCTGGTTTTGCACAAGCTCCAACAGAACCTGGTTCACGATGGTGATGTGAACCGTGACTCTCTGGACCACGAGCAAAGTTATGTCTTTTAATGGTACCTTGAAAACCTTTACCTTTTGATTTGGCAGAGATTTGTACAGAGGTAACTTCGTTGAATGAACCTAGGTCTACTGTTCCACCTTTCTTATATTCTCCTTCTGATTCTACTTTGAATTCTCTAACGTGGTAGAACTTTTTGGTCTTTTTTGGCTTAGGCAATTTGGAACATCCGAGTACGATTGCAGAGTATCCGTCTTTGTCTTTAGTTTTGACTTGAGTGATTTCATTTGGTTCACACTTGACCACAGTAACTGGTACGGCGGAACCGTCTTCTTGAAATATTCTAGTCATGCCTACTTTTATGCCCAAAATTCCTGACATATTTTGTAGAGGTTAAACGCTACGATAGAGAGCGAACCTATGAAAGATTTGATAACCCGTCATAGATAGGTCAACCTACATTAGCTTATTTTTAAAGTTGCCAATTGAATATACAGAGTGAAATTTGGGTAGTCAACACTTTTTTTTAAATTACTCCAAATACTTTCCCCATAAATGCCAGATAAAGTAGTAGGAGAGTGATCCCTTCCCATTGAGAAATTTGTTTGTCCATGGTGACGAAAACATAGAGAATCGTGATGAATACGAGCGCGGGGATGGAAAAATCAATCATGTCTTGGGGGATGGTGAGGGGGCCGAAGAAGCTGGGGATGCCCATGACGCCGAGGGCGTTAAAAATGTTTGAGCCGGTGACGTTTCCGATGGCGATGTCGGCCTTGCCTTTTTGAGCGGCGACTACTGAAACCACTAATTCCGGGAGAGAAGTACCAACGGCGATGGCGGAAACGGCGATGATTTCTTTGGCGATAGCGAAGATTTCGGAGAGTGCTACGACAGAATCGATTGTGAATTGAGCAGCAAAATAAAGTACCGCTCCGGAAGCCAATAAAATCAAAGGGTATTTGATGTGTAAAGGTTCTTTCGCTTTTTCTTCTTTTTTTATTTCTTTTTTTAATTCGCTCTGATCTTTGAGGGCTTGGGGGGTGATTTTTCTGTGAGATTTGATGTTGTAGACTGTGTAAGTGAGGAGGGCAAAGAGGGTGATGATACCATCGATGTAGGCGAATTCGCCATCTAGGGTGGTGATAAATAAGAGGATGACACTCCCGAGGAGGATGGGGAGGTCGATGTTGATGATGTCCTTATCTACGTAGAGATGTTTGCCAATGATGGCTGTTATAGCTAATACAAACAAGATATTGGCGACGTTGGAACCGGTTACGTTACCAATGACTATTTCGGAGTGCCCTTCCATTACTGAGGCTATTGAAGTGGCAATTTCCGGGAGGGAGGTGCCGAGGGCAATGATGGTTACTCCAATAATAAAAGGAGGTATTTTAAAATGAATACCGATTTTTTCGGCCGTATCAGTAAAGACATCGGCTGATTTGATGAGGACGGCCAGAGATACTACAAAAACTCCGGCCCAAATGAGGGCTTCCATTAAATATGGTTTATTGTTGCATCATTTTGATCTCTACTTCTACACCGGCGGGTAGGCTAAG
>CAYMGN010000005.1:20191-28368 GCA_964389995.1 uncultured Candidatus Peribacteria bacterium
CAGTGATATCTACCAAGCGAGAGTGTGTACGCATTTCGAATTGTTCACGAGAAGTTTTGTGAACGAAAGTTGATTTATTAACTGTAAATCTCTTTACCTTAGTTGGAAGGGGGATAGGACCAGCTACGAGAGAACCGGCTTGTTCTGCGGTCTTGATGATCAAGTCTACGCAAGCATCAATTACTTTGTGATCAAAGGATTTGATTTTGATGCGGATTTTTTGTTTGTTGGACATTTTTGAAAATAATTAAAAAATACCGGGTGAATTGCCCGGCTGAAAAAGCTGATAAAATTGCTGATCCGGGCTGTCCCGCTGAGTCTTCAGCGAGCGATTTCCTAAAAGCAGGAAATTGATTTTGTGATGTGATACTAAGGTTTTGGTTTGATAAAGTCAAGGCATTTGTCCCATTTTTTACTAAAAAAGCCCACTGTAAGTAGTGGGCTTTTTTGATAGTAAGTTTGAAGATCGATTATTCAATGATCTTAGCAACTACACCGGCACCAACGGTACGACCACCTTCACGGATAGCGAAGCGAGTACCTTCGTCGAGTGCAATGGCGCTACCGAGGCTAACAACCATGTGTACGTTGTCACCAGGCATTACCATTTCTACGTCAGCTGGGAGCTCGATGTCACCAGTTACGTCAGTAGTACGGATGTAAAATTGAGGTTTGTAACCTTTGAAGAAAGGAGTGTGGCGTCCACCTTCATCCTTAGTAAGAACGTAAACTTCAGCTTCGAACTTAGTGTGTGGAGTGATAGTTCCTGGTTTTGCAAGTACTTGTCCACGTTCGATTTCTTCACGTTCAATACCACGAAGGAGGATACCGACGTTATCACCGGCTTCACCTCTATCGAGAGTCTTTTTGAACATTTCTACACCGGTAACGATAACCTTTCTAGTGTCTTTAATACCAACGATTTCGATTTCGTCGTTGACGTTAACTACACCTTGATCGATTCTACCAGTGGCAACAGTACCACGACCCTTAATAGAGAATACATCCTCTACAGGCATCAAGAATGGTTTGTCGAGTTCACGTTCCGGTTCTGGGATGTAGCTGTCGAGAGTTTCGAGTAGTTCGACTACCGGTTTAGCGTCATCACCACTTGGATTTTCGAGAGCTTTAAGAGCAGAACCCTTAATGATTGGAGTATCATCTCCAGGGTACTCATATTTATTGAGAAGTTCACGAACTTCCATTTCTGATAGTTCAGCGATTTCCGGGTCAGCCATGTCCATTTTGTTGAGGAAAACAACAATGTATGGAACGTTAACCTGACGAGCAAGAAGGATATGCTCACGAGTTTGTGGCATAGGACCGTCTGCTGCTGATACTACGAGGATTGCACCATCCATTTGAGCGGCACCGGTAATCATGTTCTTAACATAATCGGCATGCCCCGGACAATCCACATGAGCGTAATGTCTTTTAGAGGTTTCATACTCTTGATGAGAAGTGGCAATTGTAATACCTCTTTCTCTTTCTTCGGGAGCATTATCAATGTCCTCGAAGCTTCTGGCTTTACCGCCAAAGTTTGCAGCTGCTACTGCTGTAATCGCTGCAGTTAAAGTAGTTTTACCGTGGTCGACGTGGCCGATGGTACCCACGTTGACATGAGGCTTACTTCTATCAAATACACCTTCTGCCATAGTGATTTTTGTTAATAATTATAAAGGTTGATATTAGCTTAGCTATAGGCCAGGGAATACTAAATGAAATGTTTTTCATTTGCAAGGAAAAATTATCCTTCTGATGCAGTTCCTGTACCTCTTTTGGCAATGATTTCTTCTGCTACGTTGTTTGGTACTCTTTGGTAGTTGTTGAATTCCATAGTGTAATTACCTCTACCTTGAGTTCTGGAGCGAAGATCTGTTGCATATCCGAACATTTCTGCGAGTGGGATGGACGATTTAATAAACTTCACAACTCCACGATCACCACTTTCAGAAATTTGTCCGCGACGAGAATTGATATCTCCCATAACGTCACCGAAGTAATCTTCCGGGACAGTAACTTCTACACTCATGATTGGTTCGAGGAGTACCGGCCCCGCTTTTTTGACGGCGTTTTGGAAACAAATAGAACCGGCGATTTTGAATGCCATTTCAGATGAATCCACGTCATGGTAACTACCGTCGTAGAGTTCTGCTTTGATATCTACTACTGGGTAGCCGGCGATGATACCGCGAGACATTGCTTCTTGGATACCTTTATCGACGGCCGGGATATATTCCTTAGGGATTTTACCACCGACGATAGAGTTAACGAATTCGTAGTCTTCACCTGGTTCTTGTGGGCTAACGCGGAGATGTACATGACCAAATTGACCACGACCACCGGATTGTTTGGCGTATTTTTCTTCCATAGTAACTTCTTTGGTGATGGTTTCACGGTAGGCTACTTGTGGAGCACCAATGTTTGCTTCTACTTTAAATTCTCTTTTCATCCGGTCGACGATGATGTCGAGATGGAGTTCACCCATACCCGCGATAATAGTTTGGCTGGTTTCTTCGTCAGTGGAAACGCGGAAGGTTGGATCTTCTTCAGCGAGTTTTTGGAGGGCAACGCCCATTTTTTCTTGATCGGCTTTCGTTTTTGGTTCAACGGCAATACGGATAACAGGTTCCGGGAAGGTGATTGATTCTAATAGTACTGGTTTGTTGACGTCACAGAGAGTGTTGCCGGTAGTGGTGTTTTTGAGACCAACGATGGCTCCGATATCTCCGGCTTTTACTTCTTTTACTTCTTCACGAGAGTTGGCGTGCATTTGGAGGAGACGACCGACACGTTCTTTATTACCGGTAGAGGCATTTAGTATGTAACTACCGGCTTCTAATTTACCGGAGTAAACACGGAAGTAGGTGAGTGAACCAACATAAGGATCAGAGGCGATCTTAAAGGCAAGAGCAGAGAAAGGCTCACTACTGTCTGGTTTTCTCACTAGTTCTTCTTCGGTTTTTGGATCAGTTGCTTTGATTGGTGGGAGGTCGTATGGACTTGGGAGGTACCAGCAAACGGCATTGAGTACTAACTGGACACCAACGTTTTGGAGAGCGGTACCACACATTACCGGGTAGATGTCTCCGGAGATGGTGCATTTACGGATTGCCGCTTTGATTTCTTCGATAGTGATTTCTTTATCTTCGAGGAATTTTTCCATTAATGCTTCGTCGTTTTCTGCGAGTTTTTCTACGAGGATTGCGCGGTATTCTTCTACCTTGTCTTTCATGTCTTCCGGGATTTCGATTTCAGAAATGTCCATACCGGCAGCTCCTTCAAACTTGTAGGCTTTTCTTTCGATCAAGTCGATTACAGAATTAAAATCGCTTTCGACGCCGATCGGTAATTGGATGGCGACGGCGTTTGGTGTTAGTCTTTCGTGGATACTTTCGAGACTCTTATAAAAGTCCGCACCCATTTTGTCCATCTTGTTGATGAAGGCGATACGTGGGACATTGTATTTATCAGCTTGTCTCCATACTGTTTCTGATTGAGGTTCTACACCCATGGCTCCGTCGAAAACGGCAACACCTCCATCAAGTACACGAAGGGAGCGTTCTACTTCTACGGTGAAATCCACATGTCCGGGAGTATCAATAATGTTGATCGGATAAGCAACTCCGGTTTCTGGTACAACCCACTGGCAAGTAGTAGCGGCAGAAGTAATTGTAATACCACGTTCTCTTTCTTGTTCCATCCAGTCCATTTGAGAGGCTCCATCATGAGTTTCTCCGATTTTATGCGTTTTGCCTGTATAGAAAAGGATACGTTCTGTGGTGGTGGTTTTACCGGCATCGATATGAGCGATAATACCTATATTACGTAATTTTGATAAGTCTTCTGCCATGGGTAAGGTTGTTATGTGGTTAGTCAAAATTGAAATATCTGCGCTAGTATGAGCGCTTAGGCATTATAGGGAGTATTTTGAGGAAGTCAACATAAAAGGGATGCACCGAGAGGTACATCCCTAGTAAGTGGAAAATTTTAGTTCGCTCTGAGCTTTAGTAGCGAGAGAAGTGAGCGAAGGCTTTGTTGGCTTTTGCCATTCTGTGTGTGTCTTCTTTCTTTTTGAAGGCGATACCTTGTTCGTTTGAAGCGTCGATTAATTCTGTAGCCAATCTCTTAGACATGTTGGTTCCTTTTTTGCCACGAGCGGCACCAATGATCCAACGGAAAGCAAGTGAGATTTGGCGGTTTTGTTTTACTTCGTAAGGTACTTGGTAGACGGCACCGCCGATTCTTTTTGCTTTTACTTCAGAGTGGGGTTTTACATTGTCGATGGCGCTTTTGAAAACTTTTTCAGGATCTGAGGAAGCAGTTTTGCTGATATGTTTCATGCAGTCAGAAAGAATCTTTCTTGCTTTGGTCTTTTTGCCATCGAGCATGAGATAGTTGATGAACTTTTCGTAAAGTTCTGAAGAATTTGCAGGAATGTGTTTAGGTGCTTGCTTAGTTGCCATTTGTTATGGTGATTAAGATTTCTTAGTACCGTATTTAGAACGTCCTTGTTTACGATCTTGAACTCCTTGAGTGTCGAGGCGGCCACGAACGATGTGGTAACGGACACCGGGGAGATCCTTTACTCTACCGCCGCGGATAGTTACGACCGAATGCTCTTGGAGGTTGTGACCTTCACCACCGATATAGGCATTAACTTCAATACCGTTGGTCAGTCTCACTCTCGCTACTTTACGGAGGGCAGAGTTAGGTTTTTTAGGAGTCATGGTAGTTACTTTGACACACACGCCTCTCTTAAGAGGTGATTGTTGTTTCACCGGTTTGTTCTTCAAGTGATTGAAGATAGTTTGAAGAGCTGGTGATTTACTCTTTTTCTTGATTTGTTTGCGTCCTTTGCGGATCAATTGATTAATTGTCGGCATTTCTTCTTAATATTAGTTATTTGGTGTGTGCTTCGCTAATTTATAGGAAGCTTTGATTAAATGCAAGTTAAATTACTGGTACACGGTTAGCGTACTCAGAATCATCTTTGCTTTCTTCATTGTCATCGTCGAGAATTGAGCTTTCGATTTCTTGATCTGAGAGCTCTGGGTGTTTTCTCTTGTAGACGTGGCCAGCTGGGATTAACTTACCGATAATGACGTTTTCTTTGAGACCTTCGAGGTTGTCGATCTTGTTGGTAGTTGAGGCTTCGACCAAGACTCTGATGGTTTCTTGGAAGGAAGCGGCAGAGAGCCAGCTGTCTGTGTAGAGGGCGATTCGAGTGAGACCAAGTAGTAGTCTTTCTCCTTTCGCCGGTTTTTTCTTGTTCTTTTCCAGTTCTTCGTTGATGTTGTCGAAGTTGATGATGTCTACGATTTCACCTGGGAGGTAGCTAGAGTCGCCGCCTTCGTGAATTCTCACTTTGGAAAGCATTTGTTTGGCGATAATTTCGATGTGTTTTTCGTTGATGCTTTGACCTTGAGAAGCGTAGATTTTTTGTACTTCGTTGACGATGTATTTTTCTACTTTGTAGGTGTTGTGCGTGAGAGACATGTATTCTTTGAGGTTGATCGCACCGCTGGTGAGAGCTTGTCCTTTTTCTACTACTTCGTCGTTGGAAACCTTGATGGTTTTACCACGTGGGATGCTGTAGCTCTTTTCAACCTTGCCGTCACTTTTTACGGTGACTATATCGTTGTTGACGTCGATGATGTTACCTTCGGTGGTTGATTTAACTGAACCTTTGTGGTTGTCGGCTTTGGCCAGTGTCGTTTTTGGTTTGACCTTGTCACCGACTTTGACAACAGGGGAGTAGTCTTCGTGAACGCGATACTCTGTAACAATTGGTTCGAGGGAAGTGACTTTAATTTCAGTTCGTTTCCCTTTTTGTTTGATCTTAACCTTACCTTTGATTTCGGAGATGATTGCCGGTTTCTTTGGAGAGCGAGCTTCGAAGAGTTCTTCTACACGAGTAAGACCTTGAGTAATATCGCTTCCTTCGGCTACACCACCCATGTGGAAGGTTCTCATCGTAAGCTGAGTACCCGGTTCACCGATACTTTGAGCGGCGATAATACCGACGGCGGTACCGATTTCTACTTCTCTATTAGTACCGAGGTCTTTTCCGTAACATTTTACGCAGATCCCTCCTTCGGTTTTACAGTTTATTACTGATCTAACGGCCACGGAATCGATCTTGGCTTCGTGGATAGCGTCGAGAGTTTCTTTTTCGACTATTTCTCCGGCTTTAGCGATAATTTTGCTTTTGCTGTCTTTGAGGTCAGATGAAAGCGTGCGGCCGTAGATTCTCGCTTCGAGCGGTTGACCGATTTCTTCGCATTCGGCGAGGGTGATGTGGTGGTCTTTGTCTGATCCGCAGTCTATTTCTTTGATGATTACGTCTTGGTTAGAGTCTACGAGACGACGTGTGAGGTAACCGGCTTCCGCAGTTTTAAGGGCGGTATCTGACTTACCTTTACGTCCACCATGCGTGGCGATGAAGTACTCGAGGATAGAAAATCCTTCCTTAAGATTGGATTTAATTGGGAGTTCGATGGTACGACCGGCCGGATTGGCTACGAGGCCTTTGGTACCGCAGAGCTGGGTGATTTGTCCCCAGTTACCACGGGCTCCAGAGTCGATCATGTAGAAAATATTGTTTGTTTCGTCGATCCCTTTAATCATTGCTGAAGTGATGTCAGACTTGGTTTGTGACCAAACTTTAATAGTGTGATTGTAACGTTCGTCGTCGGTCATCAATCCTTTCCAGAAGCAGTCGTTAATGTCTTTGACCACTGCTGAAGATTTGTCAATGATCTCTACTTTTTCCTTCGGGACCACCATGTCGTCTTGAGAAATGGTAATGCCGGATTTTGTGGCAAATTTGTAACCAATGTCTTTGAGGTTGTCGGCGAGGACGGAGGTCTCTTTATGACCGAGAGTTTCGAAGGATTCGGAAATGATTTTACCGAGTTTCTTTTTATTTACGGTTGTGTTGTAGAAGGGGAGCCCTTTTGGTATGTAGTCGTTGAAGATTACTCTACCGACAGTAGTTTCGATTATTTCTCCTTCGTGGCGGTATTTGATTTGTGCTTGGAGATGGACGTGGCCACTTTGGTAGGCAAACACTGCTTCCTTGATGTTGCTGAAAATCATTCCTTCTCCTTTTTTCTCCGTAGTCATATTGGTGAGGTAGTAGCAGCCCAATACCATATCCTGTGTAGGACTGATAATCGCTTCACCATTGGATGGTTTGAGGAGGTTGTTGGAGGCGGTCATAATATGTTTTGCTTCTTTTTGAGCGGCTTTGGAGAGGGGGACATGGATGGCCATTTGATCCCCGTCGAAATCCGCGTTGAAGGCCACACAAACGAGTGGGTGGACTTGGATGGCTTTCCCTTCGATCAATACCGGTTGGAAGGCTTGGATACCAAGTCTGTGTAGTGTTGGTGCACGGTTGAGGAGGACGTAGTGATCTCTGGTTACCTCTTCGAGAATGTCCCAGACCTCACGTTTACTGGAATTGATTAGTTTTTCGGCGTTTTTGATGTTGTGGGCGAAGCCGTCTCGTATCAGTCTGCCGATGATGAATGGTTTGAATAGTTCCAAAGCCATAGTTTTTGGGAGACCGCATTGATGGAGTTTTAGTTTTGGACCAATGATAATTACAGAACGTCCGGAATAATCCACACGTTTACCGAGGAGGTTTTGGCGGAAGCGACCTTGTTTACCTTTGAGCATGTCCGAGAGAGAGCGGAGTTTGCGCTTGTCCCCGGAATTAAATACGGTTTTGCCTGAGCGGGCACTGTTGTTGAGAAGAGTGTCTACGGCTTCTTGAAGCATTCTCTTTTCGTTACGACAGATTACTTCAGGGGCACCGATGGACATCAATCTTTTGAGACGGTTGTTTCTGTTGATTACGCGGCGGTAAAGATCATTGAGATCGGAAGCGGCGAAACGGCCACCATCTAATTGGACCATTGGTCTGAGATCTGGTGGGATGATTGGTAGAGTGGTCATGATGAACCATTCTGGTTTGATGCCGGCTTTGTAAAGGCTACCGGCGAGTTTGATTCTCTTGATGATTTTTTTGTGCTTTTGGCCAGTTGTTCTTTTGGCTTGTTTTTTGAGATCGGTGATTAATTCTTCGAGGTTGAGGTTGCCGATGATTTCGCGGATTGCTTGAGCACCAGTTCCGGCTTTGAAAAGATGTCCAAATTTCATGGACATGT
>CAYMGN010000006.1:0-28202 GCA_964389995.1 uncultured Candidatus Peribacteria bacterium
GGATTGCGATTTTGGCGATGATGATTTTGGCATTTGTGGTCTCTATTTGCTCCAATGTCGATGCTTTTTTTGCTCTAGCTTATGTACAGATTTTTCCGACTTCGAGCATTCTTGCGTTTTTGGTTTTGGGACCAATGATTGATATTAAGGCTGTTCCGATGTTTAAGACTATTTTTACTTGGAAGGCTCTGGGGGTGATCATTGCTTTGATTGCTACTCAGACTTTTTTATTTAGTTATTTGTACTTTTTATTTTCATGAATTTTTTATCTAAAATTGCAGTACTGACGGGCCTAGCTTGTCTCTCAAAGATTACTTTTATGGGAGAGTTGGATTTGTTGATTCATCCTCGGTATTTTTGGCTGATTTATTTGTCGATTGTGATCATTTTTTTGATTTTGGTTTTTGTATCTCCGGTTAAGAGCAAAAAAATGCAGTTTCCTTATTTAATTTTGACCCTATGTTTTATTTGGGGGATTGTTATTGATTTGAATCCTCTGTCATCTAATGCACAGCAGCAGGTTTCCAACTATATTAGTACTAAAAATAATGATTTACGTAGTCAGTACATCACTAATTTTAATATCGATACCGGCAATATGGATTTGGAGGAATTATTAAAGGTTTTGAGTGTCAATCCGGAACCTAAAAATTATGAAGGTAAGGAAGTTAAGGTTAGTGGTTTTTATTTTGAAGATCGCCGAGGAGAGCCGATGATCGCAAAGTATGTTTTAAGTTGTTGCGCTGCTGATGCCCGGATTGCCGGGGTATGGCTAAATGAAAATCTAAATTTAGATCCTGATACTTGGATTGAAATAAATGGAGTATTAACGGAAAAAGAATTAGAGGGGGTGCGTTTTGTGTCTATTGCCCCGGAAAAAATTACTATTATTGAAATACCTGACACCCCTTATGCAACAAACTAGGTCTTTACAATCAGCCTATATTTTTCCGGTGATCATTTTTATGATTAGTGCGGTGCTGGTTTTTTTATTTCCCAATAAACCACCTAAAGTGTTGGATGTCTCTTTTTTTCAGTCATCAGTTAATCCGGTGGTGACTGTCACTTTTTCTGAAGCGATGGCGGAGTCTACTTTGACTGAAGGGGGATTGGTGTTTGAACCGCCGCTGGATGGTGATTTTTCTTGGAGTGGTAATACGCTATTTTTTACTCCGCAAGAACACCCTAATTTTGATACTAATTATAGTTTGCAAATCAAGCCCACGGTAAAATCGCGAGAAGGAGAACCACTTGGTGAACTCTTCAGTTATGAGAGAAGGACCAGTCCGCGAAAATTGATTTACCTTACTGAGGAAGGGCAGCTTTTTTCTTATGATCTTTTTGCAGAGCAGGAAGAGCTATTGTCCGATTTGGAGTTGGAGGTGTTGGATTTTGATTATGATTGGACTAGTGGTCAGCTGGTGGTTTTGGCGTTGGGTGCTGGTGATAAGATCCCGGCAGTTTATTTAATAAATCCGGAAAAAGCGAAGATCAAGAAATTAAAAAAAATTTCCGTACCTGATTATCAAGTGCATTTTGTGAAGTGGCTACCGTTTGAAAACGCTGTGATGTTGTCACGTACCAGGATTCAATTTCTTAATAAAGATGGTTCGGTCAATACTCTTTCGACCTTAGCGGAAGATAGAGAATTGGTGAAATACGAATTTGATAATGATCAGGTGAGGCAAATTGCTACCGGTAACGCCTTGATCTTAGAGTTTTATCCTTCCCCTGATGGTTATAAAGTCTCCTATATCAATGATCAGGGGGCTTACATACTTAAAGATGTGGATTTAGGAGTGGAGATGGTGATTGCCACTGATTTTTATGATTATTTGGGTTTTAGTGATTTTGGCAATTATGCTGTTTATTTAACAAAAGAAGATTATAGTACTTTTATCTTGGAGAGTAATGTGGTGTTGCAGGATACGGATGGTGGTAAAGAGGTTGTGACGGTGGAGGAGTTGGATTCTCTGGTGGTGGATGCTATGATTTCGCCTAATGAAGAGTTCTTAGCTTTGGTGGTTGCGGACGCTTTTGGTGGCTATCAATTAGCACGGGCTGATATTGAAAATGGTGAGGTAGATTTCTTAACTGCTGATCTGGGCAAGATTGATGATCTGGAATTTTCCCCTGATGGGAGATATTTAGGGTTTACGGTGGAGGATGCTAATGAGACCCCTTATTTAGCTTTGTTTGATTTGGTTGATGGAGAGATTGAATGGTTAGGTCTTGTTACCGGTAAGTTTCAGTGGCAATATTGAGGTTTTGTCGATTTTGTGGGCAATTTTTACTTCTTTGACTATGAGGCGTTTCTTGGCTAAGCTTAGGGTGTTATTAATCTGGAAAAATTGCATACAATAACCGAGGAGATCATAGAAGCTTTGGAGGATGACGGTAAGCTCAAGGAGGCTTGGGGCAAACTGACCGATTTGGCACGCAATGAATGGATCTGCTACACCACGATGGCAAAAAAAGAAGAGACGCGGGCCAAGCGACTGGATCGAATGTGTGAAGATTTATTGAAGGGCAAAAAAAGGCCTTGCTGTTGGCCGGGGTGTCCGCATCGGAGGCCGAGTGCTAGGAAGTGGTTTAAATGAGTAGGGGAGCTGTCGCTGCTGGAAAGAGCTGAAAGATGAAGTGCGTCGGTCTCTAGAACGTGCAGCGGCGCAAAGTGCATCAATTAAAAATAAATTTGATGGAGGGAGCGTGCGCCGGGCTCATGTTGAGATCAAAAATTTAGAAGCTAATTATGATTATGTTTTTGCGGGAGCAGAGGTAGATCAGCGTGGAGAAGGCAAAAAACGATTGAAAAGATGGAAAAAGAAGGGATTGTAATGATAGTGGTTTTGAGTTTTATTTAGGTTGAAAGGGCTTGTAGATTACTTTTGACAGAGGGATTTTGAAGTAGTACTATACAATCAAATCTATACATTATATTGCATGCCTAATCCTAAAAATATGATTGGAAAGAATATGAAACGACTGCGAGCAGAGCAAGGGATTTCGCAAGATCGTCTTTCGAAGCTGGCAGATCTTTCTTTAAATACCGTAGTTACGGTTGAAAGTGGTGCAAACGTAAATCCGACAATTGACACGCTGACCAAAATTGCTAGTGCTCTTGGTGTTGGTGTGGATGATTTAATCAAATAATCTTATGAGCATTTCTTCGCAAGTGGTTTTATCAAAAATTTTCAAAAATCCTGAGGATGATTTGGCTCTTTTTGAGGACTTGGAGGTTTTGGAGTTTTATGAAGATGAAAAAGAGCGAGTATATGTAAAGACACTTGAACACAACGGCAAGGATAAGGTGGTTTTGACCGATAAAAAAACGGCTCCTGAGGAAATCGTGCGTCAATTGTTTCTCTATGAACTTTTGAACGTTTATAAATATCCGAAAGATAGAGTAAAGCTTGAAGTGGATGTTCAGTTCGGGCGTGAAATCGGCAAGAAACGAGCTGATGTTGTGGTGTATCGAGAAGATATGAAAACGCCGTATCTGATGGTGGAAGTGAAAAAGCCGGATGTGAAAGACGGCCTTGGACAACTCAAAAGCTATGCTAACGCCACGGGGGCGCCGATTTTGGTGCTGACTGATGGGAAATTCAAAATAACTTGCTTCGCACTGACCCGAATTTCTTTGAAGATTTACCTGATTTGCCGAAATTTAACGAAACTGTTGAAGATGTACAGAAAAAAACAATCGCTTACGACGAATTAGAAGTGGTAAAGAATCTAAAACAGCTTGTTTTGGATCTTGAGGACGCAGTGCTCGCCAACGCGGGGGTAAATCCATTTGATGAGATTTTCAAACTGATATACGCCAAGCTTTATGATGAGTTGGAAACACCACGCAATCAAAATCGTCGTTTTCGGGTTATTGCCGGCAGTACCAACAAAGAAAATCTCAATAATATCGCTCGCTTGTTTAATGAAGCAAAGGGACAATGGCGTGAGGTGTTCAAAGACAAAGACGAAATCGAAATTCCTGAAAATGCCATTGTTCCCGCGGTTTCGCTGCTGCAAAAATACCGTTTGTTCGGGTCTAATCTGCAAGTGATTGATGACGCATTTGAATATCTGATCAATCAAGACGCAAAAGGTGGGAAGGGGCAATATTTTACGCCTCGTTTTGTAATTGATATGTGCGTGAAGATGATGAAGCCGAAGAAAAATGAGAATATTGTGGATACGGCGGCGGGTAGTTGCGGATTTTTGCTTCATGCGATGCAATATGTTTGGAGAAATGAAATAACAAGGGAAAAATACGCGGATACTGTTGATTTGATGCAAAGAGATTATGCTAATAATCATCTCTATGCGATTGATTTTGATCCGAGAAGTGTGAAAATTGGAAAAGCGATGATGTTGATTGCCGGAGATGGTAAGACCAATGTGTCCTACGCTAATTCCCTTGATAGTAGTTTGTGGGATATTGAGACCAAGGCGAGATTCAGTAAGTTCTTGTATCGTTTTGAGGATTTTGATCTTCAGAAAAAGAATGAACAGCAAATGAGCGACTTTGATTTTGATATAGTGATGACTAATCCGCCGTTTGCGGGGAAGGTAAAAGGTACGCTTTTAAACAAATATGATCTTGGATTCAAGTATGACCGCAAAACTTTTGAGCGTACCAACAAACACCAAAACAGCATGACGCGAGATATTCTGTTTATTGAACGCAACTTGGATTTCTTAAAGCCCGGTGGGCGGATGGCGATTGTTTTACCGCAGGGGGTGTTCAACAATACCAATCAAGAGTATATCCGCCGCTATATTATGAAAAGGGCGCGGCTTTTGGCTGTGGTCGGTTTGCATGGAAATAGCTTTAAACCGCATACGGGGACAAAAACCAGCGTGCTGTTTTTGCAAAAATGGCGAAGTGATGAAGAGCGGGAGCAAGCCGGGAATTATCCGATTTTTATGGCGACCAGTGAAAAACCGGGCAAGAATAATAGTGGAGATTATGAATTTGATATGGATGAACACGGGAATATTAAAAAAGATGAAACCGGGTCGTATGTGTACGATACGGATTTAGATGAGATTGCGGATCGATTTCTTGAGTTTGCGGAGAAATATAAATTTGATTTTGTTTGATTATGGCGCAGGTTTCTGAAATTACAGTTGACCAAATAATTACAAGACATCGATTTGATGCTGAATATTTTCAACCTTTTTACATTCTCATAGAACAGGCAATTGATGAGATTGGATCTGTGGAAATGACTAAGGCGAGTGTGCAAGCATTTTTGTGTAAATGAATATTTGGTACTAATTTTCAAAGGGCGTGTGTCAGGATTTAGAGTTTGATTCTGTCGGGGAATTCGATGGCCAGCTGAGAGATGATTAAGCCCCAGTTCTGGACGGGCATTGTCCACTTGCGGGAAATGTCTTGTTGGGCGAGGAATAACAGTTTTTTCAAGGCTGAATCGTGTGGAAATATACTGGTGGTCTTTGTCACTTTTCTCATCTGGCGATGCAAACTTTCTACGGGATTGGTGGTATAGATCAGTCTACGAATCTCCGGGCTGAACAGGAAAAAAACTGACAGATCAGGCCAATCCCGCTCCCAACGATCCAGATGAATTTTGTACTGCGTCCATTTCTCTTTCATCTCCTGTAATGCCTGTAACCCGGATTCTTCGCTGGGAGCAAGATAAATTCCCTTGAGATCCTTGCAAAATTCCTTCAGGTGCTTGTGTGCCACATACTTCATCGTATTCCTCACCTGATGAACAATACAACGTTGCAGTACTGTTTGAGGGAATACGGCGGCAATCGCATCTTTGAAGCCTTTCAGCCCATCGGTACAGGCAATGAGGATATCCTTCAATCCGCGATTCTTCAGGTCAGTGAGTACACTCATCCAAAACTTGGCTCCTTCCGTTTCAGACACCCAAAGTCCCAAGACCTCCTTCAGTCCGTTCATATTCAAGGCGAGTACCGTATAGCAGCATTTATTGATGATTCTGCCGCTATCTCGAACTTTGAAGTGAATCCCGTCAAGATAGACCACCGCATAGCTTTCGTCCAAGGCTCTATCTTGCCATTCCGAGAGTAACGGCAGGATTTTGTCAGTGATGCTGGAAACCATCGTTGAGGAAACTTCAACGTCGTAGATGTCCTGCATGTGGGCATTGATGTCCCTGGTGGTCATCCCTTTGTCATACATTGAGATGATTTTCTCTTCAACGGCATTGTCAACAGTCTGATATTTACGAACGGCTTTGGGGTCAAATTGACCTTCACGATCACGAGGAACGGCAATCTCCATTTCTTCATACTTGCTCTTCAGTTTCTTCTTACTGTGGCCGTTCCTGTTGTTCCCGGAGTTTCTACCGGAGGGATGATGTTTGGCATATCCAAGATGTTTTTCCATCTCTGCGTCTAACATTTCCTGCAAAACAGGAGCTATCAGGTCCTTGGCGAAGTTGTTCAAATCATCCAAGGTCTTCAGTTTGGAAACTTTATCATTGTACTCTTCATGGCTTAGTCTTTTCATAAATATTTTGGTTATGAATTATCGAGAATTTTTACATCTCCATTTTCCCATTTACACAAAATATTTTACAGACCCGTTGATGAAAAACGGTCTTTTCTAAATTATCTATTTCAGAACTCTACATTGAAAGGCAGAAAGCCAGTCTATAAATTACGTTCTCCGTTTAATCTGGTGCTAGAATTGTCTAGTAGTCCAGATTGGCTCCCGGGGCCGGACTCGAACCGGCGACCAATTGGTTAACAGCCAACTGCTCTACCACTGAGCTACCCGGGAACGTTAAAGGTCGTAAGGCCAATATACGGAATTGTCTGCCTTATTTCAATGCTTTTTTTCGAGGGTGTAGATGTCGCGGACTACGTTTTGGTCGGATCTTTTGTAGGTCAGTTGGTTTAAAATTGTGAAGCCGCTCAATTTGGCGATTTTTTCAAAATCAGGGAGATGGATGATTTTTTTGCCAACTTGATAGCCAGCCACGCAGGTGACTACCTTGCTGCCACTGTTGATTAAATTTACAACGTTGCTAAGCCAGTTAAAGTGGAGATTGGCCAGCACGCGGAAGTTTTTTTCGATTTCTTGGGAGCTAGGGGAGTGGTCAAAGGTTTCTCCGAGGTAGCCCTCAGTGACTACAGCGTCGATTTTGCCGAGGTCTTTTTTTAGTTTTAAAAAGCGGGCGTCGGCTTCAAATATTTGGTATTCGCTTTTGGTGTCGAAATGTCTGGTCAGCCATTGGCAGTTGGTTTCTGAGGCTTCCACCATTCGTGGATTGTGGTCGGATCCGATTACTTTTTTATTCATCAGCAGTCCTTCCATTAGAATGGTGCCGGTACCGCAGAAGGGGTCGAGGATGGTTTCGGATTCTCCGGCGAGATTGATGAGGATTTGTGCTAGTTTTGGTGGGAGCATGCCGATTTTGGCGTCGCGTATGGGTTTGTCAAAGTCTCGTTTGCTGTATTGATCGAGGTCTTGGATGGCGATGGTTTTGCCGATATAGAGTGTTTCTTGAAACTTTATGAAGCTGAGGTCGATCCCTTTTTCTATCAGTTGGGCTTTGTAGACAGTGGCGGAATTGACATTTTTGAAATTCTTGTTGGTAAATCTACTGTTAAATCCCAGTTTCTTTAGAAATTTTTTAGAAAAAATTAATGTCTTTTTGATAGAAAGTTGATGAAACTTTTTTAAACCATAAAAATTAATCGCAAATGGAATCTTTCCTTCTTCATTTTCAAAACGAGATGTCAAAATCTCTTCTAAGGATTCGTGGACCTGATTTTTGTCAAAATTAGCGAGATCTTGCCGTTTTAAAATTTTTATGCATTTTATCGTTCCTCCAAGGCGGTTCTGAAATTCTTGTGGGGTCTTTGATAGGGGGTGAGTATCGGGGAGCTCATAAAGGGCTATTGCGTTGTTGTTTTCTTCAGGTGTGGTTTTGAGGATCGTGTTTAGTTCTGTCAGTGAGATTTGTGTTTCTCTTCCCAGTTCAAAAGCGTACAAAGGCATAAATAGATGTTACTTCTCAGTTTTCTAACCTTGACAACATGTTAACGAAATTGCGGAGAATATCAATGGATCATTGGTTTTTATTGATATTTTTCTTGCTCACTTTTTTTGTGGCCTTTTTTCTTGGATTTCTGTTTGGCAAATATCATCAAATGGAACTACAAAAATCGCTACCGGAGATTATTTACTCTCAATAGAGGACTCCATAAAAGGAAAGGATCTTTCTTGCAAGTGATTCATCCAACTTTTATTTGAGGTCATCAGACAATGAGGTTATTGTGGTAATCCATCCTAACCCCTTTATTTATGTCTATGTCACTGAACAAGGTGCAGATTATCGGTAATCTCACTAGAGATCCAGAATTGCGGCAAATCCCCGGGGGCCAAGTTGTAGCTACTTTTGGGGTTGCCACCAATTTCACCTGGAATGACTCAAGCGGTCAAAAGCAGACAAAAACAGAATTTCATAACGTCGTAGTTTGGCGTCGTCTGGCAGAAATTTGTGCTCAATACCTCAAAAAAGGCAGCAAAGCTTACTTTGAAGGTCGTCTCCAAACCCGCGACTGGGAAGGAGAGGACGGAGTTAAACGTTACCGCACAGAAATCGTGGTCGACAATATGATTATGCTCGACAGTCGTGGTAATCCTATGGGCGATAATGGCATGCAAGCCGTCCCAATGGAGAGATCTGCTGGTGGTATCGATCAAGACGATAGCTCATCACAAGAAACCGCTAATGCAAGCAGTGGCGGTTCAGAAGAAGAGGTCTCTATTGATGATCTACCCTTCTAGTTCTAATTGAAAAGAATTAAGGAGTGCTCGATAAGGGGCACATGGTCCGCTGTAAAGAATAAAGCTAGACCAGAGGTGTATCGAGCACCCCTTCGTATCGCTCGGTTAGCGTTCTCTTTCAGGCGCAACAAAGTTCGTTAGCCTGAGAGGGGGCGCTGCGAGACGATTTTCTCTAAGACGCCTAACTGCTATTGCTTAGAGATAATCCCAACTTCAATTTGGTGTCTTATTTTGAAACGTTGTTCACCACCGTTTAATTTTGTTTTTGTTTTGCCTTCAAAGATAGATGAAGGGCTTGTTTGAGAACCGAAGTTCTCGAGTTTTTGTTTTTGTTTTCGGGGATAGCTAGGCTCCCCATCGAAAAGCTGGGAAGTGAAGGCAGGTATATTTGATTGCTCCCCGCCTTCACTTCCCGGCTTTTCTCATTAAGTTGAGATGATGTAAAAGATCAATCGAATCCAAGTATTATAGCAAATCTCTCTTTCCTTTTCAATCCTCAGTTTGTATACTTAGATATGTATTTTTCATATCTATATATAATAACATATTTTTAGAGGTCATGCAAGAGCTGCAAGGAAAATTATTTTTAATTGTTGGTCCCTCCGGTTCTGGCAAGGGGACGGTGATAGATTGTTTAAAAGGACACTATCCTGCTTTTGTTTATCCGGTTTCTTATACCACTCGTGATCCGCGTCCGGGAGAGGTTGATGGCGAAGTCTATCATTTTATTTCCAAAGAAAAATTTAAGGAGATGATCGAAAATGACGAGTTTTTGGAGTACGCTGTAGTGCATGGTGATAATTATTATGGCACTGCCAAGGAGCAGTTTATCAAGCCTTTGGAGGCTGGAGCTTTTGTAGTGCGAGAAGTGGATATCCAAGGATTTAAGTCAATCAGTGCAATCATTCCTAAAGAAAATTTAGTTTCAATCTTTATGAAGGTGGTAGATCTCGATGATTTGAAGTCGCGCATCGAAAGGCGAGGAGAAATGTCCGCAGAAGAATTAGAAGCAAGGATGAATAGCGCACTGGCCGAGATCGCTCAAGCAGATCAATGTGACTATCAAGTCGAAAACCATTGGGGCAAGGTCAATCAGTGCGTTCGTGATGTCGAAAAAATCATCATTGAAGAAACCGACAAGCTCTATAAATAATTTTAGTTTAGGACTTCAGCCCAATTGATTGGTGCTTTTTGCTTTTGTTTGAGGTAGGCATTGGTTTGGCTGAAGGGGCGGGAACCGAAAAAGCCGCGGTTGGCCGAGAAGGGTGAGGGGTGGGGGGATTTGATGATTAAGTGTTTGCTGGTATCGATCAGCGGAGTTTTGTTTTGGGCGTAGCGGCCCCAGAGGATAAAGACAACTCCCTCTTTTTGTTCGGAAACTGTTTTGATGGCGGCATCAGTGAGTTCTTCCCAGCCCTTTTGTTGATGTGATCCGGCTTTGCGTGCTTCTACTGTGAGCGTGGCGTTTAATAGTAGCACTCCTTGTTTGGCCCAGGCTTCTAGGTCTCCGCTCTTTGGGGGGTCTTTTAGTTGTAGGTCGGTGAGCATTTCCTTAAAGATATTTTGCAATGAGGGAGGAAATCGCAGCCCGGGGCTAACTGAGAAACAGAGCCCATTAGCTTGTTTTGGTCCATGATAGGGATCTTGTCCGAGAATTACTACTTTTACTTGATCCAGTGGGCAGAGGTCAAAGGCGCGAAAGATATTTTGTGGGGCCGGATAAACTTTTTTCTTTTGATATTCTCCTTTTACAAAATTAGTGAGCTCCTGGAAATATTTTTTTTCGAATTCTGTTTTAAGGGCTTTTTTCCAACTTTTTTCAATTTTAACATCCATTAGATTTCTTGGTTTATTAGGTCGGAGACAAAGGCTTCGACGCCACGGAAGTTTTGTTCATATTGACTGGTGTCCGGAAAGTCGAGCTTTTTTATTTTAGCGAAGACGATATTGACCAGGCGGGCGAGTTGAGTGGTGTCGGCGTCGTTGATTTCTAGCTCGAGGAGTTTTGATTGTCCATCTTCCGGCCTGATGAATTCCAAGGCTCCTTGCTCTACCCGATAAAGGCTACGGAATTGTCTGCTGTTTTCGACAAGGAGTTTATAAAAAATCAACTGATTGCGATACTGCCAGGCTTTTAATTTTTCACTATCACTTTTTCCTTCCCAGTTTTGCAAGATTTTACCGGTTTTGTAATCATATACGGTAATTTCTTTTTTGTTTTGATCTAGGCGCATTCGATCTATTTTACCAGTGATTTCAGCTTCCTGGATTTTTACTCCCTGATTGCGAAAGTTAAATTCTAGTTTGTCGTCCATGCTGAAGTCCTGGTGGCGATTTTGATAGAAGGTCTTGAGATAGTCTTCGCCTTTCTTTTTTAATTTTTGATGATCATCTTCGTTTAATCTACGCGTTTTTAAGCTTTCAAGATACTTGTCCAAAAGTAGATCAAGTTCGGGTAATTTTTTTGTTCTTTTAAAGGCTTTGTGAAATTCATGGAGGGCGGTGTGTATTGCCGAACCAAAGCTACTTCCGAGGTTCTCTTTTTGCGGGAAGCGGAGGAGGTTTTGTTCGAGAAACTTTTGCGGGCCACCGTCCATCACATTAAGGAAATTGTTAAAATGAGTGACGCTCAGTTGATAGTTTTCTACGAGTTTTTGTAGGAGCTGTTTTTCTTCCGGTGTTTGGAGGGCAAAATTATGGAGGTTGAATTTTAATTCCATTAATTCAGTGAGGTCTTTTTCTTGAGCAAAATCTTTGTTCATTTCGAGGATTTCTTCACTACTTTTTTTGCTAATGCTTTCGAGGTTTTGATCTTGGAGGAAGCGAATTTTGTTTTGAGTGCGGCCTTTTTCATTGTAGAGATGGTGGCTGAGATAGATGTTACGTTTAGCACGAGACAGTGCTACATAAAATAGTCGCAAATGGTCATCGTCGTTTTCTTTTTCAGCGGAAATACTGAGATTACTAGGAAAGGAAATTAGCTTCGATCCGTGTCCACGAGTCCAGACTTCGTCCTGACAATTGATCACAAAGACAGTTTCAAATTCTAATCCTTTGGAGCCGTGGGCGGTGAGTAGGGAGACTGAGTCTTCGGCTTGATTGAGATGGTCTTGATAGATCAGTGGTAGTCGGTGTTTTTCCAGCAGTTCGAGGAAGTTGATGATTTCGTTAGTCATCAAGGTCTCTTTTTGTTTGTGATTCCGGATGTATTGGATAAAAGATTGCAGTAAATGGAGAAAATCTAAGTATTCACTTTTTTGCGTTTTAAATTTTTCTTCACTAAAGTAGTGAGCTTTAAAGGGGGATCGATATCCATTTTCGAGATCTTTGATGCCGGTGATCAGATCTATGATTTCTTCGCCGGTATATTTTTGAGCGAGACTGGATGCTTCAATTAAGAATTTGATAAACTCTTGTAGTTTTGGTTGAGGATATTCCAATAGTGTTTCACTCCAAGACTGATGACTGGAATAAGCGGCTTGTGAGATTTTCCATATTTCCAGTCTCTCCAAGTTTAAAAAATCAAAATGGAGTATTTTAGCGATCAAGTGGTCTACTTTTTTTGCTTCATTTTCACTAAGGTAATAAATCGCTTTGAGTATTGTGATGATTTCTGTAATTAATCCCTCCTCTAAAAGATTTTTTTTCCGGTCATAATTGATAGGTACCTCAAAGTAATTAAGGATTTTTGCTACATTTTCTAGGTATTTATGTTTGCGGCTAATTACGGCGATTTCATTGGGACTATGACCTTCGATAATTTTTTGTTTTATTTTTTCGGCTACGGAGACTAGTTCTTCAAATTCTGTATTAAAAAATTGTTCTTTAATTTCTCCTTTGGTGATTTTAGTGTTGCCTGCTTCCAAGGTTTTGTCGATTGATTCTATTTCGTTCTCCAGCCTTTCTTCTCCTTGCACGATGATTTCACGACTGATTTGGATTACTTCTTCAGTTGAGCGGTAGTTTTTTTTGAGGACGATGATTTCTGGATCGCGATATTTTTTTTGGAAGTTGAGGATATTAGCGATCTTTGCTCCCTGAAATTTATATATAGCTTGGTCGTCATCTCCTACTGCGAGTACATTTGGTCTTCCTTCATTAATGTCGGAGTCGAGGATGAGGTCGAGCAGTTTCATTTGCACGCCACTGGTATCTTGGAATTCATCAACAAGGACGAATTGATATTTTTCCTGGAGGTTATATCGCAGCTCCTTGTTTTGTTCTGCAGCTTCTACTACATCGAGAATCATATCGTCATAGTCAAAGAGTCCTTTTTCTTCTAGCTTCTTTTGGTATTTTTGATAGAAATCGGCGAGGCTAAGGTTTTTTTCGCCTTGAGTGCTTTCTTTTAAGACATTGTCTTTTTCTCGATTTTTTCGGAGATGGTCTTTTTTCCATTGGGTGATCGGTTTTGTTTTTTTGATTTCTTCTGCAGCGAGATAGGCCTTGTTGAGGGTGTTGACGATTGTGTCTTGGAGGCTGGGATAATTGCTGTTCGGTCCTTGAGGGATAGTTAATTTTTTTAATTCCTGAATTAATTCTCCAAATTTATGAATACTTTTATTGCTCAATCTGTCTGCAAAGTAATCGGTGATCAGAGGGTTAGCCTTTTTGATAAAATGTTCATTCGCGAGGGTAATTTCTTTAAACTCTTGAGGGCTGATTCCTGCTTTTTTAAGATCGCTAAGCTTACTTTTGACGTCACGGATATAAGTGTATCCTTGCACGGGATGAAATGAAGAAAGTGGATCGTTATGATCAAGTGAACTAAAAATTTCTTCAAGAATTTCTGTTTGAGTTAATTCGTCAGCGGGCGTATAGAGCGCACCATGATAAAAATATTCCGGATTTTGATTGATAATTTCGCTACCAAAACTATGAAAAGTATGGATTGCTACTTTGTAGGCCTCCGCTCCAATGATGCTTGCAAGACGATGACGCATATTAGTGGCGGCAGCTTCCGTAAAAGTGAGACAAAGGATTGATGAGGCCAAGGCGTCTGTTTTTTGTAAAATATTAGCAACACGGAGACTGAGGAGTTCTGTTTTGCCTGATCCCGGTCCGGCCACAACTAAAACTGGCCCTTCAATAGTATTAACTGCAGCTTTTTGTTCTTGGTTGAGATTTTGATAACGGTCTGCAAATTTCATTGATAGTTTTCTTTTATTTCGTTGATTTTGGTGTTACGTTTTTTGTCTTCTTCGGTGTGGATCAGCGCTCCAATGGTGTTGGCAAATTTTCCCGGCTTCGGCAGATTATTCATCAAAACTGTCGAATCCTTACCTATAGTGTTGATCATTACAGAGCCATAGTCAAAGAGATTTTTAAAGAAACCGTTTTTCTTTTTCTGTACTTCGTAAATATTCTTCAGCTCCAAAAAATCAATGTTGTGTTTGTAATAGGGGAGATAGTCAAAGACAATAATCCGTTTGTCGGTGACCATGAAGTGCTTGAGAAAGTGGGCAATAACAAAAATAAAATAATAATGAGTAGTGATGATCAAGATTAAAAAAGAAATGAGATAGATGATATTTTTTATTTCGGTGAGGAGTTCGATCTGATGTCTGATGATGAGGGCTGCGCTGCTGACAAGACTTAGAGTACTCAAGTAGAGGAGGGTAGGAATAATCAAAACGATCCAATGATGATGACAATGGGTGACGATTTTTTCTTCGATGACATTATCTGGTTCTTGTTTCATAGTCCGAGGGCAAAAATGTAAGAGGCAATGGCGATGGTGATCAAGCAAGCAAAGTAAAATATTTTTACTAGTCTTAATCGTTTTTTGTAGATTAATTGTCGGTTATCTTTGCCTACTGTCCAGAGTTTGCTGTGATTGAAACGCTGGGCGTCGATGATGATAAAAACCATAATCAAAAGAGAGATAATGTTTACCGCGATTAATGTGAGGAGTACTTCTTGATTCATGCCCTTATCTTAGCTTATTTTAGAGCTTTTTTTCAATCTTTTGCTGTCTGATATTGTTGTAGGTCTTTTTCTAGGCTGGCATTTTCGGTAAAAATCCGCTATAATATAAGGATAAATAACTATATCAATGCCTCGTTCATTAGTTTTAGGAAATGGTCGGATGCTGGTCAATCTGGATCAAAATGCTCTGATGCGTGAGCTTTACTTTCCGCAGGTGGGCTTAGAGGATCATATGACTGGCCACGTGCAACGGATTGGGATTTTTGAAAATGGCAATTTTACTTGGCTGGGAGACGATCATTGGGATAGCAAAGTGAGTTATTTGGCGGAAACCATGATGGGGGATAGTGAAATGGTTTCTAAGAAATGGGGCCTGAGGTTAAAGTTTCATGATTTTGTTACCCCGGATCTGGATTTATTTTGTCGAAAGATAGAAATAGAAAACTTACGTGATCAAGAAAGAGAGATTAAGGTCTTTTTTCATTACGATTTTTATCTCTATGGCGCAAAAAGTAATGATACGGTTTTTTATGCGCCCGGTCATCATGCCTTAGTTTTTTACAATCGCAATCGTTATTTTTTGGTCAATGCTTCTAAATCACGGGGGATAATTGATCAGTTTGCTACTGGTAAGACCAATTATAAGGGACTTGAAGGTACATGGAAGGACGCTGAAGATGGGCACTTGGCTGGCAACCCTATTACTCAGGGGTCTGTAGATGCTACCTTTGGTCTGGATCTCAAGTTAAAAGCCGGTAAATCCGAAGAATTAAGTGCTTGGGTGGCGGCCGGTAAGACCGCGGATGAGGTCTATGATCTCAATATTAAAGTAAAGAAAATTGGGTTTAATAAACTAGAGCGTGATACTAAGAATTATTGGTATAAATGGGTCAATAAGCGCCGATTTAATTTTGAAGGTATCGACGAGAGAACAATAAAATTATTTAAACATAGTCTCTTGATCGTGCGCACACAGATTGATAATGAAGGAGCGATAATTGCTGCCAATGACAGTGATATTACTCGCTTTAACAAAGACACTTATAGTTATATGTGGCCCCGAGATGGAGCCTTAGTAGCGATGGCGATGGACAAGGCCGGTTATTCTGAAGTAACTGAAAACTTTTTTCGCTTTTGTGCTCATGCTCAGCGAGATGAGGGCTATCTCCTTCATAAATACAATGCCGATGGTTCGCCCGGTTCATCGTGGCATCCGTGGATTTACGAGGATTGTCCCCAGAGTCCTTTGCAGGAAGACGAAACGGCTTTGCCACTTTTGGCTTTATGGAATCACTATAAACAAGTTCCCAATATTGAGTTTCTCCATTATATGTATGACGATTTTGTGAAAGGGGCGGCGGATTTTCTTGTGGATTATCGGGATCCGGAGACTAAGTTGCCATTGCCTAGTTATGACCTTTGGGAGGAGCATAAAGGGGTGTTTACTTTTTCGGTTGCTGCTACTTACGGTGCGCTTGATGCTGCAGAGAAAATTTGTTCAGCTCTGGGTAGTACAGTTCACCGTGCCAAGTATGCCCAAGCCGCCCAAGAAGTTAAAGCAGCTGCTTTAAAACATCTTTACAATGAGGAGGCGGGACGTTTTGTGAAAGCTTTGGGCGACGATACTGTCGATGCCAGTATTGCTGGGGTATTTCTTTTTGGTCTTTTGCCAGCCGATGATGAAAGAGTGGTTTCGACGATGAAGCAGTTTCCACAAAAAATTGGTGTCAAAAATATTGGTGGTTTGGCGCGCTACGAAAACGACTATTATCAGAGGACTGCCGATTATCCCGCCGATGTCCCGGGCAATCCCTGGATCATAACATCACTATGGTATGCGCAGTGGTGTTTGCAGATGTCACAGCAGCATAATGATAAATACTTTAAGGAGGCGATCAGTTATATTAATTGGTCTACCGATCAGGCTACTGCTTCATCTATCTTGCCGGAGCAGGTGGACGCTCTCAATGGCGAACCTCTTTCGGTCGCGCCATTGACCTGGAGCCATGCCACGTATGTAGATACGATTTTGGTTTTGCAAAAGACCTTAGCTAGATTTGGTAAAATAAGTGGAGATTTGGTGGAAAGGATGGAGTAAGCTTTTGCTTTTTCAAAAGAGGTGACTTATAATGCTGCGAGTTAGTTAACATTTAACTTAGGTATTATGAATCCTAAATCAAAAGTATTTATCGTCGGGCGTATCTTTACCGGCTTGATGGCTTTGGTATTTGGTCTCAACTATTTTATGGAATGGTTTGCGATCCCAGAAATGTCAGCGCCTGCAGTGTCCTTTTTAGGGGCGATGATGGAAACCGGTTATCTTTTTCCGCTGATCGCTGTTTTACAAATTGTCGCTGGTATTGCTTTCCTCAGCGGTTATTTTGTACCTTTGGCGGCTTTGCTTTTAGCTCCCTTTACTACTAGTATTGTAGTTTTTCATCTCTTCTTGGATCCTGTTTCAATTCCAGGTGGTTTGGTTTATTTCCTCCTCAATATCTGGATGGGAGCGGCTCACTGGGAAGTGTTTAAACCTCTATTTAAAGCAAAAGCTTAATTGATCTAGAATTTGTCGTTATACATTTTGATGCTGTCCTCTACGATTTGGAGGGCGGCATCTTTTCCTAAAAATTCTTTAATCTCCACGCTTTTTTCTTCCAGCTTTTTGTAGTCTTCAAAAAAAGATTTGATTTCGCGTAGGTAGTGTTCGTTGAGGTCATTTAAATCATCCACATCTTGAAAGCGCATGTCACGAGCGGCCACAGCAATAATCTTGTCATCCATTTCGCCACCGTCGATCATTTTCATGGCGCCAACGACTTTTGCTTCTACCAGACACATCGGTTGCATATTGCTTTGAGAGATCACGAGGATGTCCAGTGGATCTCCATCATCGCAATAAGTTTTGGGGATGAAACCATAATTAGCGGGGTAGTGCATCGAAGAATATAAGACGCGATCTAGCTTTAAAAAACCGCTATCTTTGTCTAATTCGTATTTAGTTTTTGAACCATTGGGGATTTCGATAATTGCAGTTACTTCTTTCGGTGCGTCGTTCCCAATGCTGATGTCATGCCATGGATGTTGCATAATTTTAAAATTACTTCATATGTTTCTAGTTTTTACTTAATATCTTGATTTCGGGTCTTTGTCCAGCAAAGTTAAAAGATTTTTTAGAGAAATGTGTTAGAATTCAGCCACAATTTACGCTTAGAATATAAAAACCTTATACCTATGATCGAAGATAAAATTTCCATAGTTCTGAAAGAATTAGCCACTTTAAAAGAGAAGCTCAAGGAAGTAAAGAAGGACATGAAACAAGAAGAAAAGCTCACCAATCAAGAATATGTTGATTTAAAGGTGGCGATCAAAGACCTCAAAGGGCAAAAGAAGGAAATGGAAGAGCAGCATATGGAAGGTTTTAAGAGTGATGACTTCTACAATAGTTTGCGCGAATTAAAAATGCAGACCGAAGAAAAACTGGCTCAGTCTCAGGAAGAATTGTTTAAATTAATCGCCAATCTGCCACAAAAGCATTTTTCAATTAATTTAGAAACGGACTATGGCTCTGTTAAAGTTGATGTCCAACCGGAAATGCGGGTTTATCTCAATGGCCGTGAGGAAAAGCCTCGTTAAATTTTTTTGATTATGACTGAAAGGAAAACCTTTAGACCAGGTAGGGCGCATGAAAATTTAAGTAAGGGGAAGATTAGAACAAGGGGTGAGTATGATTATTTGACTCCGGAGGCTTTAGAACGTTATTTGGATGATTTCGATTTGTCTGATTTGGTTGAAAGGTTATATAGGGATTATAGTGCTGTTGCTGCAAGAGTAGCTGATTTGTTAGAGCGCAATCCAGATCCGGCGATGGTTTTGGTTTTTGAAACACGTCAATTAGTCGCTTTGGCTGGAGATTTAAAAGATGCAATCGAAAAAGTAAATGTTTTGCATCAGGGTTTAAATGAGGCGGGAGTACCGAGATCAAGAAGGAAGAGGCCCGCCGATCTTAGTGATTTGGAAGCGTTGATGTTGCTCAGTGATCGTTTGGATTCCGGTGCAGTTGGTCCAGATGAAAAAGTTAGTGGAGATGTTTCTCGTGACACAGACCGTAGTTTAGAAAGACTTCTTGTTACTGGTGATGCGCCGATCGTTGACGAGTCGATACCATCGGCGCCGAGAATTTTAGTAGAGTCTGATCGTGAGGAAATAGCTGAGATGCTGCAATCCGTTTTTCGAGAGGTTTTGACTGTAGCTAATTTGCAAGGTGTGATTGATGAAATTGATTTTGATTTAGGGGTGGCTCGATCCATGGACGATAAAAATGATAGTGAGTTAGATTTTGTAGAGCTGGCAGTGGGGATTTTTCCCGATCAGTTTGATTTAGAAGAAATTTTTAATGCTTTGCCTGAAGATCTAGGCTTGATTGAGGTTTCTTAATTGACAAAGATTTGTTGCTGACGTGGTTTGTTGATATAATGTTTTTATGCCAGCCACAAAAAAAACAACAAAAAAGACGAAAAAGAAAAATGCTTTTGGAGAATTGACTTTTAGACAGCTGCCCGGTTTTTTTCTGTTGGCTTGTTTGACAGCCTCTCTATATGGGATGTTTGTTCTTTTGCAGCCCTTTTTGACTTCGATTTTTCTGGCCGCAGTTTTGGCCATTGTTTTTAGTCCTGTTTATCAGCGTTTGGCCAAACTTTTTGGTAATAAATGGGATCGTACGGCCTCTCTTTTGACTTGTTTCTTTGTTTTGGTTGTGATTGTTTTGCCGATTGTTTCTTTTGTTTTACTTTTAGCTGGAGAAGGTTTGGACAACTATCGTATCGTGCAAGACAAAATTAATTCCGGAGTGTTTGATCAGTATTTGCAATGGAGTGATGGTGGTTATTTTTATGATTTGATTGATAGGTTGCAGCCTGTAGTAGATTTTGAAACCCTTGATATAAGGGGAACTATTTTACAACTGGCGCAAAACGTGAGTTCGTTTTTGGTTTCGCAAGTTACTGCTTTAGTTGAGACATTTTTTGTCTTTTTCTTAAATCTAATAGTGATGTTTTTCTGTATGTTTTATTTCTTTAAGGATGGTGATTTGATTTTGAAATGGCTTCGAGATGTTAGTCCTCTGCCAACTCATTATGAAATTGAACTCTATCATAAGGTGGTGGCGATGGTCAAAGCAATAATATATGGAGTGTTTTTGACGGCGATTTTACAGGGAGTGTTAGGAGGTATTGGTTTTGCTCTTGCCGGTATTAATAATGCGGTGTTTTGGGGGACAGCGATTGCATTTTTCTCTGTAGTGCCGATTATTGGGACTGCTGCTGTATGGGTGCCTGCGTCTTTTGTACTCTTGCTCTTGGGTAATTATGCTGCGTCACTCTTTATATTGATTTGGGGTGCTTTTGTGATTGGTTCCGCTGATAACTTTTTGCGTACTTACTTTATTGGAGGCAAGGCCAAGACTTATCCTTTGATTACTTTCTTAGTGATTTTGGGTGGGATCTGGATTTTGGGATTAAAAGGAGTTATAGTAGGACCACTAGTTTTGATGATTGTGATTTCTTTCCTTCATATTTATGAAGTTGAGTACAGTCGCGTTCTCAATAAATAAAAAGTATACCCTTAACCCTCAACCTCATGGCTCGTAAAAGTAAAAAGAATAAATTTGATCCTGGCGTAATGTCCTTTGTGGCGGTGCTGGCTCTCTTTGCTGGTTTTTCCGTTTATTCTTTTATTTCCTTTTTTCAATCAACTAATGACTACATTGCTAGTTTTTACAGTGCCAGTGTCTTAGAAGTAGATGCCCCTGGATACTGCCAGACTTGTCCCGATGTGCCTGAGTGTAGTGATGTTTGTGTTGATGGTGGTAATGCGGGTACAAACGAAGTGGAAACAAAACCATATCCAATTTTTACGGATTTTATGTCTGATCATCCCAATGCTACTGCCGTTGAGGCTTTGCTTTTTAGTGGAGTAATCAATGGCTATGATGATGGTAGCTTGAAACCGAGCAATTCTATCAACCGTGCGGAATTATTGACTGTGATTACCACTGCTGTAGATGCCGACCTGGCTGGTGAGTATCTCAATTGTTTTGGTGATGTCACTACTGAGTGGTTTGCTGCCTATATTTGCTATGCTAAGGCTCAAAATTGGGTTGGTGGCTATGAAGACGGCAATTACCGTCCAGCAAATGTAGTACTAAAAGCAGAAACTCTCAAAATCCTTTTGGAGGCATTTGGATTTGAGTTAGTTAGTGATCTTGCCGATCTCGATCAGTTTCCAGATGTCACTGAA
Source organism: uncultured Candidatus Peribacteria bacterium (assembly GCA_964389995.1). Taxonomy (GTDB): domain Bacteria; phylum Patescibacteriota; class Gracilibacteria; order UBA1369; family LOWO2-01-FULL-3; genus CAYMGN01. Next base: position 21,017 of record CAYMGN010000006.1, read on the forward strand.
GATCAATGGTTTGCTCCTTACGTAGTAACTGCTTACCAAAATGGTGTGATTGCTGCTGGTGCTTTTGAACCCGGTAAGGAAATGACTAGGGTGGATGTGTTCCAGATGGTTTACGATGCAATGTTGGCCAAGGGATTGATATAAGAATCAAGATAATTAGCAAAGCAATAATTGGTATTAAGAGGAGATCGCTCATTGATGGGGCGGTCTCTTTTTCTTTCTCGGGTGGAGGTTCAGTAGTGAGTTGGTATTGATTGAGGAGGATTCTTTTGTCGGAGAGGGGGGTGCCGATGATTTTTATTTGATCGCCGATTGGTAATAATTCTTTGATTTGAAGAAATCTGGACTCTTCCGGGATGATGATTTGATAGATGGAATGGTTGGCGCTTTGGACTTGGAAGTTGAATTCTTTGTCGATGTTTGGTGGTTTGATAATTTTGCCTGTAATTAAGCTTAGTTTTGTGTTTTGTTCTAATGGAGTGGGGGTAAGCCATTGCCAAGTTTCCTTTTTTTCGATGGAGCTGCGGCTGTAACTTTTGCCTTCGATGCTTTTTGGGTAATTTATTTGATCAATAGTTTCTTTGTCTTGATTATAAAGAATTATCGAACCTCCCTGGTTATTGAGATTGATGCTTTTTGAGATCAAGAGGTAGCTTTGAGGGGGGATGATGTTTTTTTCTTTGATGATGATTGATTTGCCGATCTTTAATTCCCAGTCTTGGATGTTTATAGCTGTGGGATGAGGATTGTAGAGTTCTATCCATTCTTGGCCGGAGTCTTTGCCTTCGGGGTTGGGGTAGAATTCGCTGATGATGATTTTTTCTGACATATTTTGCTTTTATCGCAAGTCTTTTTTGAAATATTTTTCACTACTTTAGCTGAAAGAGATTAAATTTTGATTAAATTTTCTTAAAAAAGCGGTTTGCTCTGTTGACTTTTTTTGTTCTCCTGCGTAGATTGAACTTAAGTTTTGACTGATGAGGAGAAAATAATAAATATGATTACACTTGAAACTAAAATTTGCTTTGAATCTAGCGCTTCCAGACTAGTTGGGAGTAATATTTCTCTATAATCGGCCAAGGCTGGATTTACTAATCTAACCTTGATACAGATGTTTGTACCAATTTTGCTTGCGATCGCCGGATTGTCTGTGGGGGGTGCTGTTGGTTATTTCTATCGTAAAAACCAGGTCGAAAAGGCCAATCAAGATTTGGTGGCAAAAGCTGAGCGGATTCTCAGTGATGCAAAATCCAAGTCTAAGGAAATTCTTTACGATGCCAAGAGCGAAGCCCTCAAGATCCAGGACGAGATCAAGAAAGAAGAAAAAAAGCGTCAAGCGGAGCTCAATCAGATTGAGGAACGCCTAAGCAAAAAAGAAAGCAATCTCGACAAAAAGAGCGAGGAGGCAGAAAAATTAAGAGGCGACCTTGATAATAAGGTTCTTTCTTTGCGTAAAAAGCGTGATGAAGTCGATGAGCTTCATAAACAGCAAACCGAAGAATTAGAAAAAATAGCCGGTCTTTCTAAAAATGACGCGAAAGATTTGCTACTGAAAAAAGTAGAGGATCAAGCGAAGGAAGATATCGTAATGCAGATCAAAAAGGCGGAAAAAGAATTAAAGGAACAAGCTGATCAAAAAGCAAAATGGATTATTGCCGATGCGATTTCTCGTTGTGCGGCGGAGACGACTTTGGAGTCTACTGCGACTATTGTTAATCTGCCAAATGATGACATGAAGGGGCGGATTATCGGACGTGAAGGCCGTAATATCAATACCTTTGAACAGATCACCGGTGTGGATGTGATTGTGGATGATACTCCTGGATCTATCTTGGTTTCCGGTTTTGATTTGGTGCGTCGTTATATCGCTAAGGTTACTTTGGAGCGTTTGATTGAAGATGGACGGATTCATCCGGCAAGGATTGAAGAGATGTATACTAAGGTAAGAGGAGAAGTAAATGAATTAATCAAGGAGTTGGGAGAAAAAGCGATGCTGGAAACAGGCGTCACTGGACTCCATCCTAATTTAGTGAAGATTCTTGGTCGCTTAAAATTCCGTGTCAATCATGGTCAAAATGCTTTGAAGCATTCAATGGAAGTGTCTTTGTTGGCTGGTAATTTGGCGGCGGAGTTGGGCGCTGATGTCAATGTCTGTAAAAAGGCTGGTCTTCTTCATGCAATCGGTAAAGCAGTAGATCATGAAGTGCCTGGTCATCATGCCAAAATTGGGGCGGATATTGCCCGTAAATTTGGCTTGGCTGACAACGTCGTACATGCGATTGAGGCTTACTGTGGCGATCCGGAAGCGGAATCTCTTGAAGCAAAAATCGTACAGGTTGCTAATTTGATTTCTACTTCTCGTCCTGGTGCGCAAAAAGATAATCTCGATAATTACATCAGAAGACTGAGTGATTTGGAAACTCTTTGTAAGTCTTTTGAAGGAGTGCAAAGATGTTATGCGGTTCAGGCTGGTTCGGAAGTGCGGATTTTTGTTTCGCCTGATGAGGTGGATGATTTGCAAGCGGTTAAGCTTTCTTACGATATTGCGAGAAAGATTGAACGTGATATTCATCACCCCGGTCCAGTAAAAGTGCACGTGATTAGAGAAGTGCGTAAAGAAGCGGTTGCTACTTAGTCTTGACTAATAATCTTAGCACTCTATAATGCAGGGTGCTAAGATTATTTTTTAATCCTTTATTATATGGCTAAGATAGTTCCTACAGGGGATCACATCGTGGTAGAACCTGTAACAGAAGAAACCAGTGCGTCTGGTATTATTATTCCGGATACAGCCTCTAAAGAAAAGCCGATGAAAGGAAAGGTGGTGGCTGTCGGTCCCGGTAAATTACAAGAAAATGGTGAACGTCAACCGATGGAAGTAGCGGAAGGCGATACCGTTCTTTTTTCTAAATATGGTCCTACTGAAGTAAAAGTAGAAGGAAAGGAAGTGTTGATCCTTTCAATGTCTGATATTTACGCTAAACTGGTTTAATTATGAAAGGAGAAAATCTAAACTGGAAGCGTATTCCCGGTACTGATCGCTTTTATTCTCGCGTTCATGGCGGGTTTGTGGGCGGGATTGCTCGGGATAGAAAAGAGCTGGGCAGTTTGGATCCTCACTTTCTCCGAGATCCCTTTGGGAAGGTCAAAATGTTTTCCCGGGTGAGCTCGATTCTCGAATATTAATTTCTAACTCAATTGTAACTATGCCTAAACAAATTCAATTTGGTGACGATGCACGCCAAAAAATGCTAGAAGGAATTGAAAAGCTAGCAAGAACAGTAAAGATCACTCTCGGGCCGAAGGGTCGTAATGTGATTCTCGATAAAAAATACGGTTCTCCGCTGATGACTAATGACGGAGTGACGATCGCTAAGGAAATCGAACTCCCAGATCCTTATGAAAATATGGGGGTGCAGATGGTGAAGCAAGCTTCAGAAAGAACCAATGATGTTGCCGGTGATGGTACGACTACAGCTACGGTTTTAGCGGAAGCGATGATTAAAGAAGGTCTCCGCAATCTAACCGCTGGTGCTAATCCTGTTCAGATGAAGAATGGGATTGAAAAGGCTACTCGTAAGGTAGAAAAAGCCCTGGAAGAAATGGCTCATCAAATTGGTGATAGTAAAGAAAAGGTGGCGCAAGTGGCTACAATCTCTGCTCAAGATCCGGAAGTGGGTAACTTGATTGCCGATATTATGGAAATGGTTGGTAAAGATGGTGTGATCCAGGTTGAGGAATCTCAAACTATGGGGCTCGAAAAAGAAGTGGTTGAAGGAATGCAGTTTGATAATGGTTATATTTCTCCTTATTTCATCACTGATACTGCGCGTATGGAAGCGGTCTTTGATGATGCGAAAATTTTGATTACTGACAAGAAGATTTCTTCTGTGCAAGATATTTTGCCGGTGCTAGAAAAGGTGGCGCAGACCGGTAAGAAGGAGTTGGTGATTATTGCTGAAGATATTGATGGTGAAGCCCTTGCCACTCTTGTTCTCAATAAGCTGCGTGGTGTCTTTAATGTCTTAGCGGTGAAAGCCCCTGGTTTTGGTGATCGTCGTAAAGAAATGCTCAAAGACATTGCGATTTTGACCGGTGGTACTCTGATTAGTGATGAGCTTGGTCTTAGTCTTGACGCTGCTGATCTCAACCATCTCGGTGAAGCTCGTCGTGTAGTAGCCAGTAAGGATAGTACTACGATAATTGACGGACGAGGTACTAAGCCGGAAATCGATGCTCGTGTAGATGAATTAAAAGTGCTTATTTCTAAAGCGGACTCTGACTATGATCGTGATAAATTGGCTGAACGTCTTGCTAAATTGGCAGGAGGTGTCGGTGTGATCAAGGTTGGTGCTGCGACGGAAGTAGAATTAAAAGAAAAGAAATTGAGAATAGAAGATGCCCTCAATGCTACCCGTGCCGCTGTTGAAGAGGGGATTGTCCCTGGTGGTGGTGTTGCGCTTTTGATGGCGACGGCTGCTCTAGAAAGTGTCAAAGGTGCCGATGTCGATGAAACGACCGGTATCAATATTGTGCGCAATGTGCTGACTGCTCCGCTTCACCAAATCGCCGTTAATGCCGGTAAAGAAGGTGCGGTTGTAGTCAATAAAGTTCAAGAACTAGAATCTGGAATGGGTTATGATGCTGCCAAAGACGAATACGTAAAAATGATTGACGCCGGGATCATCGATCCGAAAAAAGTGGTGCGCAGTACAATTCGTAATGCGGCCAGTGTTGCTTCTACTTTCCTTACGATGGAGGCAGCTGTTGCAGACTTGCCAGAAGAGAAAAATGAGTCTGCCGGAGCTCCAGCCGGAATGGGCGGAATGCCAGGGATGATGTAGTCTTGCTTCTCTTGCTAAAAGCCTACTTTTGTTGTATAATAGAAGTAGGCTTTTTCTAAATACAAAAACAAAATGTTTAAAAAATTACGTACAAATTTTGCTGCAGTGGTTTTGATCTTGATGATTTTTCATGAAGTGGGATTGGCGGCGACTTTTGTTGTCAATGATGCTGGCGATGGCAGTGATTTTAATGCTGGTGATGGTACTTGTGAGGTTACCAGTGGTGGTGGTGATTGTACGATGAGAGCAGCGATTGAAGAGTCTAATGCTTTGGCTGGTGCGGATACTATTAATTTTGCGGGAAATACTACTGTTACTAACAGCGGTACTGACTATACTTTTAGTGGAGATGATACAACTCTTGATGGCCAGGCTAACACTATTGCGGTTGATGGTGATGATACGGGAGCGAGTTTTTTGATTACCGGTGATAACAATACTATTTCTAATCTCTATATCTATAATCATGGGGCTCCGGCGATTGATATTCAACCGGGCGCTGATAATACTACGATTGATTCCAATGTGATTGGTTTAGAAACTGATGGTACTACGATTAATGGCAATGATAGCGGGATTAATGTTACTGGTTCTAATGTAAATATTACGGATAACACTATTAGTGGTAATACTTCGGCAGGGATAGTTGTGACGCAGGAAGCGGAAGATGTATTGATTACTGGTAATAATATTGGTACTGATGTTTCCGGTACTCTTGATAGAGGTAATGGCAATGGGATTACGATTTCTCACGGAGTTGCTGGTACTCTCAATGGTAGTGATGGTGGTGTGGAAGGAGTGCAGATCGGTGGTGATACCCCGGCGGAAAGAAATGTGATTTCTGGTAATAATCGTGGGATCTTTGTCTCTGGTGCGGGAGCTTTGACTGGTGACCTGAAGATCCAGGGGAATTATATTGGTGTTGATAGTACTGGCAATACCGCTTTAGCTAATACCCAGGATGGGATTGAATTGGACTCGGCCAACAATGATTTGGATGTGGTGATTGGTACAGATGGTGATGGAGTAGGGGATAGTGATGAAGGTAATGTGATTGCTGGAAATGGTGGTGATGGGATTGACGCTGACGGTACTAATTCTCTTGTAGTTAGTGGTAATCATATTGGATATGGTGCCGATGGAACTACCACTTTGGCCAATAGTGGCAATGCCAATTTGTTTAATAATGATAGTACTTTGCGCTTGGGGACAGATGGCGATGGTACTAGTGATGCCGATGAAGGTAATTTGATTTATGGTGGGACGCAGATTAATGATGGTCCAACTTCTGTGGTAGTTGCTGGTAATGATATTGAAGGTAATGATGTGGTAGCGATCATTGTGTTTAATTTTGCGACTCTTTTGGATCTAGTGATCGGTGGTGATGCTGCTGAGGAAAGAAACATTATTAGTTCTGCCAGTGGTGATGGGGTGACGATCAATGCGATTGGTTTTGGTGCTGGAGATGTAACAGTGAGAAATAATTATTTTGGTGTGGATAGTGATGGTACGACTGCAAGAACGATTGCTGGTGATGCTCTTTCTGTAGGAGATGGTGATACGATAATTGTAAAGGATAATGTCTTTGCCAATGCCACTGATGATGGTGTTTCTATTAATGACGGTAACAGTTTGACGATGGAGGGCAATATGATTGGTACAACTGCTGATGGTTTAACTGCTGCTGGTAATGGTGGTTATGGTGTCTATGTAAGTAGTAGTAATCTTACTACTGTCACTATTGGTGGAGCGACTGCTGGTCTAGGTAATGTGATTGCTGCTTCAGGATTAAGTGGATTGACTATTTTAGATGTTTCTTTGCCAAGTACAGCTGTAGCGATTTTAGGTAATTACATTGGGATTGGAGCCGATGGTGAAACGGATACGGGTATGGCTAATACTGAGGCCGGGATTCAGGTATCTGATGGTGCTGTGACGATTGGTGGTGATAATGATTTGGCCAATGATTTGTTGGCTGAGGGGAATGTCATTAGTAATAATGGGCAGGAAGGGGTGATTGCTTCCGGAGCGAATATTTCAGAATTAAATCTCTACGGAAATGTGATCGGTTTAAAAAAAGATGGCGGTGGTGATTATAATTTAGACGCTGGTAATGCCAATGACGGAGTGGTTGTTAATTCCACTGTTTTAGATGCTGTTAATATCGGTGCTGCCACCGGTACAACCGTAGAGTCTCGTCGTAATTTTATTTCCGGCAATGGTGATAATGCGATTGAGCTCACTGATCTTGCTGATGGAGCGGCGGTTGTGAATATTCTCAATAACTATCTTGGTCTCGGCTATGATGGTGATAGTGCCGTTGGTAATGATAGTAGAGGAGT
>CAYMGN010000007.1:0-21342 GCA_964389995.1 uncultured Candidatus Peribacteria bacterium
GTGAGTTTTTTAAAATAGGCAATCTCCTTCTTGAGACGCCAGGGGAGATTGTTATCTTTGCCAATTCCACGTTCTTGGTCGATGGCGGCGACAATGTAAACTCGGTGATCCGCGATCATACGGCAATAGGAAATTTAATGAAATCATCATGTTCGTATCCCACGAGCTCGAAGTCCTCGTATTGGAGATCCCAGAAAGATTTGTCGGCGATTTTAAGTTGAGGGAGCTTTTTGGGAATGCGTTCTAGCTGCTTTTTGAGACCTTCGATATGATTGAGGTAGATGTGGGCGTCGCCGAGGGTGTGGACAAAGTGGCGGGGCTTGAGATTGCATTCCTGAGCCATCATCATTAAGAGAGTGGCATAGCTGGCGATATTATATGGTACACCGAGGGCGATGTCGGCACTGCGTTGATAGAGTTGGAGGTCGAGATGACCATCGGAAACATAAAACTGGAAGAAAGCGTGACAAGGTGGGAGAGCCATGCGATCAAGATCGGAGACATTCCAACCACTGACGATAATGCGGCGGGAGTGGGGGTTGTTTTTGATGAGATTAATGGCGTTTTGGACCTGATCGACGTGCTCTTTGAGATACTTTTCTTTTTCCGGGTCCCAGGTAAATTTCTCCCATTTGCGCCATTGGTAGCCGTAGATTGGTCCGAGCTCACCGTCCTCGTCAGCCCAAGGGTTCCAGATGGGGGTGTGCTGGGTGAGATCATCATTGATATTGGTAGAACCACGCAAAAACCAAAGGAGCTCGCGCAAGATAGCGCCGTAACTAACCTTTTTGGTAGTAACCATCGGAAAACCATCACGGAGATCATAGCGCTTTTGGGCACCAAAAATCGAGATAGTGCCAGTACCGGTGCGATCACCTTTTTCGATGCCATTGTCGAGCACTTCTTGTACTAAGTCGAGGTCTTGTGAGATTGATTGATTGCTTCGTCAGTGAGGCCTACGTGGTTGCGGTCGGTATCTTGAGAGATGCGGCTGCCGACAGTTTTGCTTTGGCCTTGATATTTACCACGGTAAGGGGTTTCTGCTACGCGGTCCATTTGGCAGAAGACCAATTGGCAAATACGTTTACCGGATTGGAGTTTAATCGGGAGAGAGCTGGCGTTGTAGAGCTCGAGGGTGACTCGGCCTTCAAAACCGGGATCGACCCAGCCGGCGTTTTGGATGAACAAGCCGATACGGCCAATTGAACTGCGCCCTTCTACAAAGGCGGTCAAATTATCAGGGAGTTTTACGTATTCTTGAGTAGTAGCGAGTAAGAAAGAGTGAGGAGGAATAGTGATTTCTTCTGCTTCGATTTCGCGGTACTTTATATCAGAGTCTAGAGAAATAATGTCCATGCGGTTTTCTTCCATCAGGAGGAAGTGATCACCCAAACGGCAATCGATGGATGCGGGTTGAATGGATTTTTCGTCGATGGGCGTAACTGTGAGTTCACCACTAGCCATCATGGCTTTGAGAGTTGCGTCGGATAAAATCATGGACCTGATTTAGAAACTATTTGCTGTACTTATTTTTAACATACTCCTCGAGGATTGCAATAAATTGCTGAGGAATATTTGAGCCGAAGATGGTATGGGATAGTTTTCCGTCGATGTAGATGGGTGCCATTTTCTCTTCATTGCGACCAGGAAGGCTGATGGCGATATCGGCATGTGCAGACTCTCCAGGGCCGTTGACGATACAACCCATCACGGCAACTTTCATTTTTGCTACATCAGGGTAGACCGCTCGCCATTCGGTCATTTTTTCTTCGAGGTACTGATTGACCTCTGCGGCCAATTGTTGGAAGAAAGTGCTATCGGTGCGTCCACAGCCGGGGCAACTAGTGACTTTGGGGGTAAAATACCTGAGGCCGAGGGCTTGAAGGAGCAGTTTGCAGTTGCCTACCTCTTTAGTGCGGGGCTCATCGGGTGTGGGAGTGAGAGAAATACGAATGGTGTCACCTATCCCCTGCTGGAGCAAAATGGCGAGGGCACTGGTGCTAGAAACTACGCCTGCAAGTCCAGACCCAGCTTCGGTGAGACCGAGATGGAGGCAGTATGGTTGTTTTTTAGTCCTTTCTGTGAGGAGTTGATAAGCCTCAATTACGTCCTGAACGCCAGACATTTTGACGCTGAGGACGATTTTGTGATGTGGGAGGCCGATTTTTTTTGCTAATTGGGCGGAGCGGATGGCGCTTTCGACCATGGTTTCAATCACTACCTCTCTGGAAGTGAGGGGGCTGGATTGTTCATTATTTTTGTTCATCATTTCTGTGAGCAGTTCACGATCGATGGAGCCCCAGTTTACGCCGATGCGAACTGGCTTATTGTGCTGGAGAGCTATTTTGATGATGGCCTCAAAGTTATGGTCGTGCTTGTTGCCGTATCCGACATTGCCGGGATTGATGCGGTATTTGTCGAGGTTTGTCGCTGTTTCAGGAAATTTAGTAAGCAATTTATGTCCATTAAAGTGGAAGTCTCCAACTATGGGCAGTTTTTTGTAACCAGTGCGATCTAAAAGCTTTCGGATTTCAGGCACGGCCTCAGCAGAAGCTTCATCATTGACGGTGATACGTACAATGTCAGAACCCGCTTCCGCAAGTTGGATAATTTGGCGAACGGTGGCTTTGGTATCCGCAGTATCGGTATTGGTCATCGATTGGATGGCAACGGAATTTTTGGCGCCGATTTTGACTGTACCGATTGCTACCTCTGGACTGGGAATGCGCTGGATGGACATAGCTAGAAATTAAAAGAAACACCACAACTACAAGAGTTTTTGAGATTGGGGTTGTGGATTTGGAGTCCGCTATCATGGAGTCCGATCTTAAAGTCAACTACGGAGCCATAGAGCTTTGAATAAGTAAATTGATCAAGGAAGAGCTTTAATTTTTCGGAGAGTGCAAAAGTGTATTCGGATTCTTCCGGAGTTTCGGCAAAGTCAAACTGGTATTTGTAGCCGCTGCAACCACCTGCTTCGAGCCGGATCTTTAGTCCGGCTTTGTCTGCCAGATTATGGACATTGTGAACGGCACTATCGGTAAAAAGTAGTCCGCCAATCTTGTGATATTTTTTATTGCCCTCCTGGATTTCCTCTAATTTATAGTCAGATTGTTCCGGCTTGCGACTATTCTCCAGGGCCTTTTGATCCTTTAATTCGTTAATATCGGTAAGCGCTTGATCAATATCTTGATCACTAAACCCCTCTTTCTTCATGAGATCTTCGAGAGGATCCATGGGCAAAGTACAGCAGCCCACAGCATCCATTTTCAGCGCCTTAAAAATCTCGATACTTTCAGGAAAAACAGAGACTATCTTATTAAAGCGCATCCTTTTTGTGATGATGACGTTGTTTAGTTCCATAGTTTTTCTAGTTCACCTTCGAGATACATTTCTGTAATGATATCGCAGCCTCCCACTAACTCTCCATTAACGTAGAGTTGAGGATAAGTGGGCCAGCTTGAATAAATTTTTAGTGCTTGGCGGAGATCTTCGTCTAGGAGGATGTCATAGGAGATAAAATCAACCTCTAAGGTCTTGAGCACCTTGACCACCTGAGCAGAAAAACCGCATTTAGGTAAGTATTTGTCCCCTTTCATAAATAGCACAGTATCATTATTTTGGAGGAGATCTTCTATTTTTGATTTGAGCTCAGGGCTAATTTGATCAGGCATTGTTTTTTTCTTCAGGAGTTTTGAGTTCCATTTGTAGGGCATGAATTTTACCAGTTGTGAGGTAATCATTCAAGAGAGAATAGACCATTTTGCTGCGCTGAATGCGGTTGAGACTGGTAAATTTATCAGAAATGATACGCAAAGCATAGTGCTTACCGTCCCCACGCTGATCAAGAAAGTCCACGAGGTCACTTTCTTGATCAAAATGCTCATTGAGGAGAGTTTCCACTTCTTTTTGGAGATCCATAGGTTTTATTTAAAAGCCTAAGAAATCTAACATAGCTTTGCCAACATCGCGAGACTTTCCTTGGTAGGGAAATTGGTGGATGTGCAGCGTGGGATTGAAGTTTAGTTCGATAATGCCGTGGTTTTTGCTGTTTGCTTTTTCTTTGTAGTTACGGACCATCATATCGATACCACAGATTTGAGCTTCGACGGCCTGAGCGGACTTAAGTGCAATTTTTTTGTACGATGGGTGGAGTTTATCGGTAAAATCTAGGGGGTCTCCGCCGGTGGAGACATTGGAGTTTTGTCTGAGAAAGATTCTTTCACCTTTCTTTGGCACTGATTGAGGCGTGAGTTTTTGTTTCTTGAGAAATTCTTGTTCGACTATGCCAAGTTTGATTTTGTATTTTGGGAGCTTTTTGGGGCTAAGGTTTTTGATCCTCACTAGATCTTCGATGTTGTTTTTGCCATCTCCGAGGACATTGGCGGGGAGGCGTTTGGTGACTGCGACGACTTTATTGCCGATGACGAGGATGCGGTACTCTTCGCCGGTGAGAAATTCTTCTACTAAAATTGTGCTGTCGTATTCAAAAGCTGCGTTTACTGCTTTTTGGTAGGTCTGATGGTCGAGAGGGTCGACAAATTCAATGCCGATGCCAAAGTTAGTGGAGCGGGGCTTGACCACCAAGGGTAGGGTTGAAAATTTTTCGTAACTGTTGAGGGCGAGATTTATGTTATCAAAGGCTTCACCCCGGGGTACTCGGATTTCTTCTTCGGCGAGTACTTGTTTGGTGACGTGCTTGTTTTCCATGATGAGGTAAGTAATGAAGGAATCGTAAGCGGTGTCGGTGGCCTGTTTGATGTACTCAGTTTTGGTACCACGGGAGAGACGGATGAAGTTGTCTGAACGATCAAGGATTTCGACTTTAACATGACGTTTGAGAGCTTCTTTGATGATGATCTGGGTGGAAAACTCCATATCTTCGTAGTTGGTGGTGTAATATTCGCTTTCGATTTCCAGCCTTTTTTGTCTTTCGAGAGAGTCTGCAGCCAACTGCTTAAATTGAGTTTTGGCGTTCTTATTGAGCTTGGATTTTTTGAGTGTTTCGAGATTTTCTTGAGCGAGCTCGAGAGCATACTGATGAAATTCTTTCTTTTGGTTGAGGATGTTGTCGAGGATTTTTGCTGAAGGGGTAAGGTCGGGATTTTTGACTTTTGCAAATTGTTTTTGGATCACCTTGCTGAAGCGTTCGGTGTTGTAGGATTTGTCGAGGAGTGCTGCGATTTCCGACAACTGATTAAGGATTTGATTGGCCCAAGTGGTGAGCTTGATAATGCGGCCGTTGTTTTTGTGTAGTTTGAGATTGGGCTTGCGTCCTTTGAGAGCGACTAGATATTGATTGTTTACGGCGTTGCAGTAGGATTCGCGATCGAAAGTTGGGCTTTTTTTAAAGAAGCAGTAAGTGATAAGCACTTGAAGGAAGTCCATGTATTCTTCTTGGATGCCGAGAGGGTCGTAGGGGTAAAGGTCGAGGGCTCGCAATTCTAAATACTTTACTCCCCTTTTTGCGAGGGCTTCGGTGAGGGTTTCGTTGCTTTTTTGGGCAGTTTTGGGGCGGATTAGCGAATAATGTTCGTTTTCAATCTGTAAAATAAAATCGTTGAGCTGAATTTGTTTGCCGTGCTTAGTGAGCCCGAGTTTTGTGTATTCTTCCTTTGGGGTGCTAGTGCCGTGGCGGATTTTTTGGATGAAAGAATTGAGGCTGGTGTAGCGAATTGCGGACTGGCAGCTGAGTTTGTTAGAATAGCCGATTTTGCTCATGCGGAGGGAGGTGGCGTAGGGTCCGTAGTAGGTGCGTCTTTTGTGCTTACGTAGTTTTTTTGCTTTTTGGCGGTTGAGGTAGGATTTGTCTACTGCGGGGGAGGCACCAAAAAGATAAGTATTGAGCCAGTTGTAGCGGAGAAAATTGCGGAGCATGCCAAACTGGACTTCGGACATGAAGTTATCGAGAGAAAGTGAAGAGCCACTTTCCTGATGCATTTTTTCCCAGAATTTGGATTTGAAAGCAAAATTAAAGTGCAGTCCGGAGATTGTTTGCATGGCACGGCCATAGCGGAGACCGAGGCCTCGACGGTAGATTGTTTTTTTGCGACCTTGGTTAGAGTCGCCAAATTGGGCGATGGGGATTTTGTTTTCGCGGGGGAGTTTGGCTGGCATGCTAAAGGGCCATAGGAGTTCTTGGCCGAGGTGGTCGAGGACGGCGAGATGTAGTTCTTTGAGGGATTTGAGGGTAGAGTTTTTGGAGCGGGATGGAGGGGTGATCAATTCTAATTGGGCTTCTGAAAAATCGGTGCTAATCAATGGATGAGTCAAAGGGGAGCCCAAGCCGGGAGGATGTGGTTTATGAGAAATGTTTCCTTGGGGATCCACGCGAAGAAATTCTCTCTCTAAGCCAAAATCCGCATCGGACAATAGCCCGTTGTATTCTTTCTTTTGAAAGAGTTTGATCAGTTTTTTGAATTCCCAATTCATTTAAATTGAAGCTAACTGTGGAAAGAGAGTACATAGATTATCTTGCAAAAATTGTTAATTTGCAAGATAATTTGCGGGCCTGTAATTTATTTAAGATGACAAAGGACAACAACAAAAAGGTGAAAGTAACGATGAAAAATGTAGAAGAAAGCGTGGAGGTGGATAAGGGTGCAAGATTGATGGAAGTGACCAAGGAAGAAGGTTGGCCGATTGCCTATGGATGTGAGGACGGGATGTGCGGTACCTGTATTATTAAAGGTGATGGTGGCTTGAGCGAGATGGATGAAAAGGAAAAGATTTCTTTGGATGTGATGGGCTTGGGTGATGAGGATTATCGCTTGGCTTGTCAGTGTTTTGTGGAAGGAGATACTACTATTGAACAATAAATTTATGCCGGAATTACCTGAAGTAGAGACGGTGGTGAGAGATTTGCGGCCGCTGATTGTGGGTGCTGTTTTTGAGGGTATTTCGAGTAGTGTGCCGGAGCAGGTGTGGCCTAGTTTGGATTTTTTTGAGGGGTTGAAAGGGCGAAAGGTGGAACAGATCGAGAGAAGAGGAAAGTTTATTGTGATCGATCTTGAGGGAGAGATGGTTTTGACGATGCATTTGAGGATGTCGGGGCGGATTTTGGCTCGAGATCATCAGGCAAAAAAGTTGAAATATGAAAGGACGAGAATTGATTTTGATAAGGTCTCTTTGAGATTTTGTGATATGAGGAAGTTTGGACGGATTTGGTTAACGAGTAAGGAGGATTATGAGGAAATCACTGGTATAGAAAAACTAGGAATAGAGCCCTTTTCTGAAGAGTTCTCTTTGGAAAAATTTAAAGAACTGGTGGAGGGTAGAAAAGGAGCGTTAAAAAAGTTTCTGCTTGATCAGCGATATGTGGCGGGAATTGGTAATATTTATGCTGATGAAAGTTGTTTTTATGCTGGAGTGAGACCGGATAAGGAAATTTCTAAATTGGATGAAGGAGAATTGGAAAAGCTCTATGAATCAATAGTAAAGGCATTGGATCAGGGAATACGCAATCGTGGTACTAGCGTCTCTGACTATCAGGATGCCTATGGTAAATCTGGTAAAAATCAAGAACTGCTCTATGTCTACGGACGTGGAGGTAAGCCTTGTATGAATTGTAAAACGGAATTGACCAAGGTGAGACTGGCTGGCAGAGGAACCGTCTTTTGTGAGCAATGTCAATCGAAATAGCTTGAGGCAAAAATGCCAATTGAGTATCTTGGAGCCATGAAATTACGTGATAACAAGTGGGGTTTTGATATCAACCTGGATAATCCTTTTCGGATATTTCGTGTTTTAAGAGCGATCGCGAATGAAAGCGTCGGTGTGGAAAATGTAGTGGATTTATCGCGCGGCGATCCGGGTTATGGTTGCTCTCCTTCTGTTAAAGGAAGGCAGTTTTATCAAGTATTGTTGGAGATTGACAATCTTTTTAATAATCTTTCTTATCATTTTGTCTATGACAATAAGGATGGATTTGAGGATTTGTGGAAAAAAATTGAGGAAAGGCTAAAGTCTGTCTATAGCCCAAAAAGGGCGGATCAGAGCTTGGAGGATTTTTATTTTTTCCTCACGAGAATCGAAAAATTTGCGAAAGAGCAGGGATTGGACTGGGATAAGAAGAAAGTGATTTTTGAAATGTTTAAGTATGCGACTGTTTCCGGTGGTAACTATCACGATCCGCGTGGAGAAACATTGACGCGGGCAGTGGTGGCTGATCATTATAATAAAAAATTAGATTTGGGGATTGATTATGAGGACTTGGTTTTGGTGCAGGGTGTTTCTCATGGGATTGGTACTATATTTAAGGTTCTTTGTGATGAAAATGTTAATTACTTGGAAAAAGGTGACAGTGTGTTGATAGCCTCTCCTGTTTATGCTCCTTATAATACAATTCTGGAAAATAGAGGTTTAAATACTGTGACTATTCCGATTGATCCGGAAACAGGTCAAGTAACTGCCGATCTGGATCAATTATTAGCTGAAGCACCGGAAAACACTAAATTAATTTGCTTGATTGATCCAAACAATCCGACAGGTTTTATGGCTGATGAAGATTTCATGAAAAAAATTGCTCAGTTTGCAGAAGAAAGGGATATCTTGATTGTTTCGGATGAGGTTTATTCAGACTTCTTTTTTGCGCGGAAGAAAAGCATTGTGAGCTATGCGAGAAAGCGCAGTATCGTGATCGGTGGACGCAGCAAGATAGAGAGAGCGACCGGCTTACGTTTTGGAGAGTTTATCGTTACTAAGGAAGCTCAGAAGTATATTGCGGAAGAAATTTTGGGAAATAAATTGGATCAGGCGCCGGACTTGATGACTCTATTGGTTTTTGCAAAGGCTCCGGGAGGGATACGTGGAGAATTTCAACATGTGACTTTTGTGACTGGACCTTCTCAATATCTGGGGATTTCGCATATGATATTTGGGGATGAAGACCGGGATGAATATTTGAGACGAATCAGAGTCAATATGGAGAGTTTTTATGAAATATTGGGATTGGAATATAGGAAAAATCTTTATTACGCCTGTTTTGATTTATTGGGTACTCCCGGACAAACAAGGGACCAACTTGAACCGGAGGAAATTTTTGTGGGGCTTGCTAAGAAAGGGGTAGTTTTGATTCCCGCTAATCTTTTCTTTTCGGAAAGTGCGAGGGCTGACAAGGATTATCGCAATTTTGCGAGAGCGGCATTGCCTAATCTGACCTTTTCTAATCTGCAAAAGGCGGCGCGATTGATTAAGGAGTATATGACTACTTAGTTTTCGTCTTTGTCCTTAAGGGGAAACTGGCATTCTGCGCAGATGCCGTATTCGCCTAGTTTTTGGCGATAGAGCATGATGGTATCGACGTAGGTGGCGTGACTCCAGGTGAGAGGAGCTACTGAGAGGTGCTCTCCAGTGTAGGGATTTAATTGTTCCGGGAGGACCATGGTGGTGTCGGCTCTATCTACTATCCAATTGAGGATGGATTCGGCTTCATGGAATTCTGGGGAATCGTATTTTTTAGCTACCTCAAGTAGCCATTGGGCGTACCAAAGTGAAGTAATAATCCAGGGATTGCCGGGGATCTCATGTGGGTAATCCCCAACCGCTTGATAACTGTCATTTTCGTAACGGGCGAGACCACCGATATCCGTTTTGACTGAGAGTTTTTCTTTGATGCGCTTCATGGTGCTCACGACTTTGGGGTCGTCGGCAGGTAAAACTTTCATCAAAAATATGGCACTAATGCTGGCGTCGGTGCGATAATCCTTTATTAAGTTGCCGTGCTCGTCTTTGGTGACTTTTTTGACGAAGGTTTCTTCTTTGGGGCAGTAGAGATGGGTGACAATTGCTTTTTTGATTGATTCTGCCTTTTGGGCAAAGTATTGGTGGTATTCTTTGTGGCCGACGATTTGAGAGAGTTCGGCAGCGGCAACTAGACCGGCATAAACTGTGGAAGCAGTATAGGTAAAGATGCCTTTTTGCTCTTCCCATGGATCATAACTGGGTAGAGGTAAGCCGGTTTCTTCGTCGACGAATTGGCAGAGAAAATGCGCGGCGTCGAGAACGAAGCTATCAAAGATCGTCTGGATGAATTCAAGGTCTTGAGATTGACGGCAGTGATTGCGGATCGCGAGGATGGGGAGGGCGGTTTCGTCTTCTTGGAGGGGGACTTCGTATTGGCCGTTGTAGAGCCAGGGATGCCAGGACGAACCAAGTGAGCCGTCGGGGTTGTATTTATGGAGGAGGTAGCCATCTTTGGTTTGTACTTTGGCGCAAAATTGGTAGAATCGTTTGGTGATTTCGCCATAGCCGGTATTGTCGAGAGAAATAGCAATCAAGGCGGAGTCTCGGGCCCACATGTAGCTGTAGGTGTCTTTGTTAAACTTCATAATATCACTATCGTTGGCGGCGATGATGGCTCCGTGATTGTCGATTTGAGTGCGAATGATCAGGAGACTTTGTTTAAAAAGTTTCTTCATCTTGTCGGGCACGCCGGTGAAATCAAGTTGTTGCTTATTGACCCAGCTGCGCCAAAAATGAGTAGTATAGTCCAGTAATTCTTCTATACCTTGAGTAGTGGCTTCGAGATTTAATTTTTCGACTTGATCGAGATTTTCGCCAGCGGCTAGCCAGGTAAAGAGAGTGTTTTCTTTTTCGGATTGGACAGTGAGATCGACGGCAAAGGTGGCGTCGACTGAGCCTTGCTCGATGGGATGACCGGCGAGGGTACCTGATTCGGCATTGCGCCAGGTGCCTTCCAGGCCTTTGTATTCGGACTTTCCGGTGGTAAATTGACTGATGCCTTTTTCGTCTTTTGTTTGAGCATTGAGGAGGAAATAGCGATTGTATTTGTAGAAAATAAGGGAGTTGTTTTTGGGGTCGTAGTAGGCGGTGTCATTACCCTTTACACCATAGATGTGAAAATCATAGTTAAAGAAAAGTCTGAGATTGCGGGGGTGCTTGCTGAGGTTTTTGACTACTATCTTACGGCAAAAGAGATTATGAATCGGGTGCACAAAATCTATAAATGTAATCTCCAGCTGCCAAGATTGAGAAGTTAATTTGGTCTCCCCTACTAAGGTTTCGTCTAGATAGCGGCGGGCTGATTGCCAGTGATCCTCTTTGAACCAAGAGAATTTGTTGCTCTCTTCTTCATAGATCCCCAAACGATGATAGTGCCCAAAAGTGGTGTGATCTTCCATGCCCACATAAGGAAAATAGAAATCATGGAGATGTCCTTTTTGATCGAGGGTGGCAAGCATATTGCCGTTTCCTAATACCAGAGACTTAGGCATTTTTGCTTTTATTATGGGCTAAGATTGCTGCTCCGAGAGTACCTGGAGCATAGAGGGTGGAGAGAGAGACTTCAAGATTTTCGTAGGATTTTTCTAAGTTTCTTTTTTTGATAATCTCCCAGGCTTGGTCGAGACATTTATACTTTTGGAATTCGTCGGTCACTCCCCCGCCAAGAACAAAGACGTCTGGATTGAAGACGAAGATGAGATCACTGAGGGCTCGGCCGAGAGATTGTCCCAACTGAGTTTTGTCGGCTTTGCCAGAGAGATGGGACTCCCATTCCTGCCCCTGAGACCAATAGAGATGTCCAAACTCTGCGGCGAACCCATTGCTACCATGAAAGATTTGGCCATCGATCACGATACCGCCTCCCAGTCCTGTACCGAGAGTAAGTCCGATAATGGTTTTGTCTTGATTTTGATAATTGATTTCACTTTCTGCATAGGTAAAGAGATTGGCGTCGTTGTCAAAGTAACAGGGAAAATCAAGCTTGTGTTCAAATATTTTATTCAAATTTAGCTCTTGTTCTCCGGGGATGTTTGGGGTCAAATGGAGAATATTTTTGCGAGGGTCGACAAAACCGGGAAAGCCGATGCCGGCTGCGAGAGTTTTGGAGTCGGCTAACTGAATGATTAATTCCTTGATATGGTTTAAGACTTTCTTTAAGCCTCTTTCTGAATTTGTAGGAACACGTTCTTCAGTGATTAACTGGTAGTCGAGACTGTATTTGCCGATATGTATTTTAGTGCCACCAAGGTCTACTCCGATGACATTAGGCTGGTTGGGCATGTAGTACTGAATTAATTTTGTGTTCGAAATCGTTGAGGATGTTCATGTAGTTGATGAAGGCATCATAGGGTGATTCGAAAGGAGAAAAGTATTTATGGACGTCACCATCACTCCAATACTTGGTGGACATGTAGTAAAAATGATCTGAGGTCTGTAGTTTACGCCATGTATCCAATAATTTAGTATCCCCCACCCGATTGATCTGATCTTCGAGGGCAAAGACACGTCTCATTGAAGCCTCTTGCATTTCGTTTCCGAGCCAGGCTGAGAGATCACGTTCCATATCCGCCCAAGAGAGGTAATGCGGTACATCAAGTATTTCTTCGTGCTGGGTATTGGCAAGGGCTTCTGAAGGAGTGTGAAATTTGAGTTCATTATCTAGACAGATGCCAGGGAGATGGCGGAGAAAATCGAAGATGCCGGTATCTTCCCATTGATGCTCACCAAAGGTCTCGTAGTCCATAAAGAGATTAATGGTATCACCGTAGTTTTGATGTGTCCAATCAACAAATTTATTGACGGTCATTGGATGATGAGACCAGTCTTTATTGGAAAAACGGAAAGCGATATCATCGGAGAGTTTGTAATTTTTCAATAAAAGGCCAAAGCGATTTTTCTTGCGACGAGAATTGATGGGTGGGCGGTAGACTAGATTGGGGGTGCGGTCTTTTAAGCAATGATCCCAACCTTCAAGGAGAATCCCATGAAACCCCATGTCATGGACTATTTGAGCAATGTCGTTATTGTAGATAAGCTCAGTATTACGGAAGACTTTTGGTTTTTTACCAAAGAGTTTTTTGATCGTGGACTTATGCTTTTTGACTTGAGCGACGAATTCTTCTTGAGAATAAAGCGCAGCAAGCGAATGGTAATAGGTCTCGGCAAGAAACTCTACCTGCCCAGTGTTAGCCAAAGCCTTAAAAGAGTCCAAAACTTGAGCACCGACTTCTCCAAATTCGAGGCATTGATCAAGAAAAACTCCGGTGATACTGTAGCTGATCTTTAGCTCTGGGTGGTCAGCGAGTAATTTGAGAAAGAGATTGTTGGTGGGGAGATAGCATTTTTGTGCAACTTTTTTGAACATTTCGTAATTGGTAGCACGTTCTGGACCATGGAAGTATTCTTTTGATGATCCGATATCAAAGGCGCTATAATCAGAAATGCGGTAAGGCTGATGGACTTGGAAATAAAAGCAGATATTTTTCATCTTTGAGAAAGGTTATGATATAGGTCTTTGATCTTTTTGGCTTGTTTGCTCCAGTCTAAGGATTGGAGGTCGTGGGTGGCGTGTTCTCGGAGAGTGTTTTGGAGAGCGGGATTTCTGAGGACAGCAATGATCTTATTGGCCATTTCTTCAGTATCCCAAAAGTCTACATTGAGCATATTGGGGATCACTTCATTGACTCCGGATTGTTTGGAGACGATCACTGGAGTACCGTTAGCGATGGCTTCGAGAGCGGCAATGCCAAAGGGTTCTGAAACTGAGGGCATTACGAAAACGTCGGCGGATTGAAAGGCGCGATCAATGTCCTGTCCTCGGAGAAAGCCGGTAAAAATGACATTCTTTTCAATCCCCAATTCGATGGAGTAATTAATCATTTGAGCCATCATGTCACCTGATCCGGCCATTAAGAAGTTAGTTTGAGGCTCGAGCTCGAGGACTCTTTTTGCAGCACCGAGGTAGTACTCTGGGCCTTTTTGCATAGTGATACGGCCAAGGAAGAGTACGGTGTTTTGACCTTGGCGAAACTGATGAGTGGTCCTCTGAGCAAACTTATTGGCGACGGCGTTGTGGATCACCACTATTTTAGTTGGATCTACTTGATAGTGCTCGATGATTTTTTGTTTAGTAAATTCAGAAACGGCGATGATTTGGTCGGCATGTTCAAATCCCATCTTTTCGATTTGGTGAATTAAGGGATGGGGGTTTTCTCCGCTACGGTCTTTTTCTGTGGCATGAATATGAGCGATAAAGGGCTTACCGGAGTGCTTTTTGGCCTCGATTGCTGCCGGATAAGTCATCCAGTCGTGGGCGTGGATAACATCGTGATCAACATCTTTGGCGATACTACCGGCCTCGTGTTGATAGCGCTTTACTTCAGTAAAAAGGTCTGAGCTATAGAGCTGTCCAGTATTTTTATTGTTGATGTAGGTTTCGAGATGTGTTTTTGGCGTTTGATAGGCGGAGATGGTGCTAGCTATGCGATATTTCTTCAGAGTGGGTGAGCTATTGATTATCTGAAATTTGCCCTGTGACTGACTGGCCATGTAGGGCAAAACTAAATTTACTTCAGTATTATTATCAAGTAGACCATGAACAATTCCGTGACAAGCTACACCTAGACCGCCGCTATTTTTGGGGGGAAATTCCCACCCGTACATCAAAACCTTCATTTTTTGTTTTTGTTTTTCTCTTTTGTTTAATCTAAAAATTATAGCACTAATAAGCCTTTAACTCAATCGTTGGAGTGGGATTAGTGACGAAAGTAGCAATAAAGACTTGCGTAATTCTATGTTTATTTTCTATTTAAAGCTTTTGCACCCACTTTTTCTCATTAGCTCGGCACTATAGGCAAAGAAAAGAAAATGAACAATCCAGAGTTGATCAATGAGGATGTAAAAGAAGAAATTACCGTTTTCGTAGGAGTCAGTAAATATCGCAAATAAGACATCGGCTGCAAGCAAGGACATCAGACCGAGAAACAAGGTGCCCCAGATGTAAGAAATTCTTCTTTCTTTGTAACTCAAAGCCATTTTTAGCACGAGAATGGCCAAGGCGATCAAAAGCAAATCAGCTAGACCATAAATCACTCCAAAGAGGTTTTCCAGCAAGGTTGCTTCGCTATCGATAGCGAGATAAATGCCAAAATAAGCGACTACTATTGCTAAGAAGGCCGCAAGTAAAAACAGGGTAAAATCTTGAGCGGAAACTTCTTTATTAACATTGATTCCTGACAATCTGAGCTGTCTGATGAGAAAATAAAAGAATAGCGGATAAAATGAAATAAAGAAAACGTCGGCAAGTGAAGGAAAGGGGAAAGTTTCAGTGAAATTTTCGTAATAGAACCAGACCGCTTCACCAATAAAAGTACCGGTGTAAGCCAATAGTAGAATGAGGAGAGATTTTTTTTCTGCACTGTCTAAATTATTATTGCGGAAGATGATGGCTACGAGCAAAAAAGGCAAGAAGGCAGTAAGTAAGTAAAAAGCTCCCGGATAACTAAAGGGCCCTTCAATCGGTTCCAAAAAGAAGTATACGAGAAGACTTACTAAAAAAGTTGCCAAAAAAATAAGATTTAGGCTGCCGATTTTTTTCATAGGAGGGAGGTTATTTTGAGTGCGGGTGCTATTTAGTATAGCTAAAGTGATTTGAGAATGCTGCCATAAGGAAATTTTTCGGTAGTTTCCTCGCCGGCCCAAGTATATTTTACAGAAACCATAGCATTTGGTGCATTGACTTCAGTCACTTCTCCTTCAGTAAAATTGCCAATTACCGGGACAAATACGCTATCCCCGGCTGACACTTGAGGACTGATAGGAATGGTAGTAACTTGAGCTTCGTCAACTACTTCGAGTACATCAAAAGTGTTTGCAACCAAAATTTTGCCTTGAGCTCTTTTGATCACAAAACCGTAAGTAAAATTATTTCCATCGGGATAAGCGACTGCTGTGCCTGGCTCTAAAGCTTCATTTAATTTGTGAAAGGTGCTTGGGGCAAGAGTTTCGGGTTCGGATTCGAATTTGAGATCAAGATATTTGACTAAAGGCTCAGTCTCAGTACCACCTTCTAAAACAACTGCTCTGGTCATGCCAGATGCGCTTTGCCACCATGTAAGAACGATGTCGCCCGGTTGGACAGATTGATTGGGTTTTATCGGCACTATTAGGGCATTGGGGATTTGCACACTTTCGGAAAACTCTTCGAGAGTAGAGACTGCACTGCCTGGGGTAAGCATTTTGCGGCTATAGAAAAGGATCCTAGCCCTTCTGACACCTTGTTCTCTCGCTTCTCTAAGGGCAGAAGTTGAGGGGGCGAGAACAAAAGAATCTGCGGGGGCATCAATGGTGCTGACAATCGGGAAATCGAGATAAAACTTTCCAGCTTCTAATTGTTCATTTTGGTCTGAGGAATTTTCCTCATTGTCGAGATTGGATTCTTCGGGAATGGTCTCCTCAGCAGTAGTTGTGTCCGCAGAGGTTGTAGTTTCTGTGCTAGTAGTAGTCTCGATAGCGTTTGATTCTACAGCTTCTTCTGGGGTTGACTCGGTAGATTCCGGCGATTGACAAGCGGCAAGTGAAACTAAACCAATTAAAAGTAGGACTTGATACTTTCGTTTCATAGCTGGTGGTAAATATTAATCTCTTTAATTCTTTATAATTTGAGGCTATTTGTCAACTTAAATCTTGTACTTTTCTTGCGTAATTGCCGGTAAGGGCGATAATCTGAATTTTGTTCTTAACTACTAGATTAATATTATGACTTCAAGAGAGCTTTTGGGATGGGACTGGGACGGTAACGATTTAGATGAGGGGGTTGATCCAAAAATGTCCGAATTGTTAGCGGCTGAAGCTAGTGGGAAAATGCTTGAAGAAACAGGCAGTATCAGGACGGGAACCCATAAAAGATTTGAAAAGGCTTTGACTCAACAATTACAGGCATTGGATACGGATTGTGATGATCCACTGGTAACAGGTGATGGTTATATAGGTTTTGACGGGAATGAATTTCCTCATTCAAGTTTGGGCCATTTATTGGATTATGCCGAAAATAGCTTGGAAATGATTGCTGAGTTAGAAAAAGCGCTAGCAAAAATCAAGGTTGATCAAATAAAATTGGCGATGGCCTATATGGAAAATGTGGGCAAGTATTTTGTGAAGCTGCAAGAAGAAATAAAACGGAGAAATATGTTTTCTGAGGAAGTGGACAAGGCTGTCGCAGTGACCTTTCATTATGCCGATCACCTTTCTACGGATACTTTTCCGATAGGGAGGATTATGATTGTAGAATTGATTGATGATTTATTACTTAAGCGTCTGCCGAAATCTCAGTGGAGCTCTAGACATAAAGTTTTTTTGGAAGATAGTAAGTTTTTCTTTACTTGGTTTGCGGAGATTAACGGTCAATTAACTAGACTGAGGGCTGCTAATGAGCAGTTAAAAAAGCATTTACATTGTTTTACGGAAGATGTGGAATTATCGGATAATTATGATGAAAGAAGCTTAAGAGATGGTCTCGAAAATCAGGCAAGTGAATACTCGAGTGAAGCTTTTACGGTACTGGAAAGGGTATGTTCTTTTGTAAAAGATTTAGATGGGAAGAAAAAGCGCCATTTTATTGACTTAAAGGGCCAATTTGAAGGTTTTGTGCAAAAAATTCAAGAATTTGTCTATATGGTCAATGCACTTAGTCAGTGATTAACTCCTTGAGTTTTGGCCTTAATCTGCTCTTATAGACGGCAAGGTGGTCGATTTTTCCTTGAGCGATTTTTTTACGAATCTCTTTTTGTTCTGATTCGGGCAATGCAGCTATTTCCATGCATTGTGGGGTGCAGCAGCCTTGGTATTTTTCGGCACATTCTGAACATTGAATGAAAAGGAGGTGGCAAGCGTCGTTTTTGCAGTTAGTATGGTCATCGCACTTATTTTCACATTGATGGCATTCACTGATTATTTCATCACTGATGCGCTCCCCCATTCGCTCGTCAAAGACAAAATTTTTCCCTTTAAACTTGTTGGGGATATTCTTCTTTTTTACTTCTTGAGCGTATTGAATGATGCCGCCTTTGAGCTGATTGACATCTTTGAATCCTTTACTTTTGAAGTAGGCGCTGGCTTTTTCGCAGCGGATACCGCCGGTACAATAGAGGAGGATTTTTTGATCTTTTTTATCGGCTAGCATGTTTTCGACGACAGGGAGTTCTTCGCGGAAGGTGTCGACGTCAGGGCAGATGGCGGTTTCGAAATGACCCACTTCACTTTCGTAATGATTGCGCATGTCTACTACTATCGCTCCTTTATCAATTTCTTGATTGAATTGTTCGGCATTGAGGTGATTACCGGTGTCAAAAATATCAAAACTGTGATCATCGAGACCATCGGCGACAATTTTTTCTTTTACTTTGATGGTGAGTTTGTAGAAAGATTTGCCGTCGTCTTCTACTGCAATCTTGAAAGGAATGTCGTTAAAGTCTGGGCGAGAATAGAGTTTTTCTTTAAAAAGCTCCCAGTTGTTGTTAGGGACGCTGATTTGGGCGTTGATCCCCTCTTTTGCCAGGTAGGTGCGTCCGAGGACTCCAAGACTTGTCCATTCAGCGAAGAGTTCATCGCGGAGATCGTGTGGACTATCAATAATGGCATAGCGATAAAAAGATAAAGTGGTACGGGGTGTCTGATCTTCAGCGAGCTTTTGCTTTAATTCGTCTTTATTGATGAGATTTCGTAGTTGTTTCATAAGATTGTGATCA
Source organism: uncultured Candidatus Peribacteria bacterium (assembly GCA_964389995.1). Lineage (GTDB taxonomy): Bacteria > Patescibacteriota > Gracilibacteria > UBA1369 > LOWO2-01-FULL-3 > CAYMGN01. The sequence continues at coordinate 18,489 of CAYMGN010000007.1, forward strand.
TTTTTCCGCAAATAATATAGTATTAGGAGGCTGTTTGTGCAAGTTCTGAAGGAGAGAGAAAGTATTTTAGCTGAGATTGGCCGGATTTTAGTTCGATAAGAGCGAGAGATGCGGTCTGAAATTTGAAGAAGCTGACTTGTTGAGGGCTAGATGACGCAGGGACGAGGAGGGCACTGGCTATTAAATCGAGAAAAGGGAGATGACCAACTATACATAGCTGATTGTAATTTGACCCCATGATCTCTTGAACAATTTTTTGATACGAATCGAGAGGGCCGAGGTCATTTCTTTCTTTTAGGACAACGGAGTTTAGTGGGGCGGCAATGATTTCGGCTGACTGAATTGCTCGCTTTTTGTCGCTGTGCCAAATCTGCTCTGGTTGAAAATTTTGGCTTGAGAGAAATTTAGTGATAGTTTCTACTTCTTCTTTTCCCTGATTATTGAGACCTTTTGTGGGGTCTTGAGGAGCGTCAGTATAATCTCCGTGGCGCAAAAGATAGATTTCCATATTCGCTTTTTATATGTTATTTTTCTCTATATATTGTAACCTCCGCTAATGTTTCCCACAAGATATAGTGTCCCGCTCACTGGATTGGATTTTTTGCAATGGTATGGTTCGCATCAGGTTTATCATCCGGGGGTGGATTTTAATTATGGTTCGGGGTGGGATGACTTTGGTCAGGAGGTTTTTGCGGCTAAGGACGGCGTGGTCGTTTATATTCACGATAATGTCAGTACTAGTAGTGGCTTTGGGAAGTTTGTGATTATCCGACATTCAGGTTCGATTTATACTAGGTCTTCTCATCTGAGAGAAATTACGGTGAAAAATGTTGGCACTAGAGTGCAAGAAGGGGATATTATTGGTTATTTGGGCAATACGGGAACTAGCTCTCCGCACCTGCATTTTGAGGTTTTTAATGAAAAAATGGCGGATAAACAGAGGGCGCATTGGAGGGAATGGCGTTTTTATCCGAGCAAAAAAACGAAGCAGTATATTTTGGAACACTATCTCAATCCTTGGGAATGGCTGAGGAGTGAAGAAGAGATCAATGTTTTTGCCGAGGCGCAAGAATGGGTGGTGAAAAATAATATTAGCAATGGGGAAAGAGCCAAGGATCCGGTGACTAGAGAGGAATTATGGCAGATGCTTAGAAATTATCATGAGCAGTTTGGGGATCCGGAAAGAATTATGCGCTTTAAAGAAGAGAATTAGCTTCTAGACTCCGGCTTTACGATGATCATTTTTTTTGTTCTGTCGGGGAGATAGGTGAGGTCTCCGCTGACATAGTCGTAGATGGCGTTATCGATTGTTTGGCGACTGTAACGGTAGTTGGCGCCAGATTGAGTGCCAGGATCATGAGTGATGAATTGGTCGTTTTCGGTATCGTAGCCGTGGACGAGGATGGTGTGTTGGAGGGGGCCGGGATCGGTGTAGTTGGGGTTAGACAGTTGTCTTGCGTTGACGGGTAATACGACGAGATAACCGGACTGTAGAGCTTCGATAATATCACTGGAGTCGACATCATCGACTAATTCGACACTGTGATAGTTGTAGTAGTCCTTAAATAACCAATTGTAAGTGTCATTGGCTGAAGTATCATGTGCTGTCCAGTATTTAGTGGTTTGGAGATTGTACATAGAAAGAATTTCGTCTCGAGACTGATTGAGGTTGAAATTCTGCTGGCGGAAATGTTTGACGGCCATGAGGACAGAGGCTTCTTCACAACCTTCGCTTTGGCGGATGTCATTCCAGTCGCCGAAAGGGGCTTGAGAAGTAAACTTAACTTGATTGTAGATACTGTAGGCTTTTGTCGGGCCGGCGGAAATTTCTACTCCTTCGGCTTTAGCGACCAATCTAAAAATAATATCGGCAGCTTCTCCCCTAGTCATTAGACTCTGAGGATGGTACTGAGTGGCGAGGACGGGCAAATAATTGTTTTCTTTGGCATATGTGATGTATGGTCCAAACCAACTAATACTAGGGACGTCGAGGAAGGGGTCTTGGCTGGAGAGATCTGAGAGATCCCAGGAGAAGGCTTTGCCAAGGATCTTGTGGGCTTCGGCTTTGTTGATGGGGTTTTGAGGTTTGAAACTGCCGTCTGGGTAGCCATTAATAAGCCCTCTTTGACTTGCTTCATTGACGGCGGGGGCATACCAGCTGTTTTCTTCTACATCGGAAAAAGAGCGGGGTGGGAATTGTTGAGGCGGTGGATTGGGAGTGGATGAAAGTTCTAGGGCTCTAAATACTAGAGTAAGAAATTCAGCCCGGTTGAGATTATCGTTTGGGCGGACGGTGCCATCGGGGTAGCCCTGGAGAATGGCTTTTTCCGATAAAAAATCGACAGCTTGGTAGTGCCTGGCGTCTGGCTGGAGATCTTGATAAATAGCTAGAACGCTAGGACTGTTGACAGTGAACGCGAGAACGACAATGAGATTGAGGGCAAAAATTTTTTTCACGTTTATACTTAAATGTTATTATAATTTAAAATATGAGCTACAGCAAGTCAAGGCCGGCTTTTACTTCTGCTTTTTTTTTGTTAGAATTTAGTAAATTAATATTGAATGGATAATGAAAAACAAATTATTACAATTAGGGGTGGGAGTGATTTGTTCTCTGGCGTTAATGCCTGATGCCTATGCGGCTTTTGATGATGTGGCGAGCAGTCATCCTAACTTTGAGGCGATTAAATATGTGCAAAGTCAGGGGATTGTGCAGGGGTATAGTGATGGGACTTTTAGGCCGGATCAGCGGATTAATCGAGCGGAATTTACGAAGATGATTATGGAATCGGTATTTGATGACTACACTGTTAACAATTGTTTACTAAATTGTACGGAGCCTGATTTATATAGT
>CAYMGN010000007.1:21352-22286 GCA_964389995.1 uncultured Candidatus Peribacteria bacterium
TGGGTTTTGATCAGTGGTACTCGAAGTATGTCTGTGTAGGGAAATATAATCGGAGCATTATCAATGGTTACCCTGATCGGAGCTTTAGGCCAGGTAGTGAAATTAATTTTGTAGAAGCAGCAAAGATTATTGTTACTTCATTTAAATATCCTTATACTAGCGATTCGCTGTGGTATCGTCCGTTTGTGGGGGCTTTGGATGAGCGCTCGGCTATTCCACTTTCGATCACAAATTTTGATCATAAAATTACTCGTGGGGAAATGGCGGAGATTATCTATCGTTTAAGGGTGGCTGGAGACTACAATTCCCTTAGTTTTGGGGATTTGGATTAGTGGTGATCATGGCGGAGCCGAGGCAGAGGTCTTGGTCATAAAAGACGGCAAATTGACCGGCAGCGATCCCTTGATCGTCTTGGTCGAGAGTTATTTGGGCGAGATCGGAGCTGAGGTATTTGATTTGCGCTTGATATTGTTCTGCGCCGTGGCGGATTTTTAGGGAAATTTGGTCTTCTTTAGGGGCGGAGTCTGAGAACCAATTAAAATCTGTGACGTAGAATTGATTGCGGGACTTGTCTTTGTCGTGGTAATGCTTGGAAACGTAAACGATGTTTTTTTGGGGTTCTTTTTTGACTACGTACCAGGGGCCGTCGGGGAGGCGGATGTCTTTGCGTTGGCCGATGGTGTAGTACCAAAATCCACGGTGTTGGCCGAGTTCTTGGCCGGTTTCGTATTCGAGGAGGGGGCCGGGCTCTTCGCCGAGGTAGGTATTGAGAAAGTCGCGAAATTTAAATTTGCCGAGGAAACAGATGCCTTGGCTGTCTTTGCGGTTTTTGTTGGGGAGGTCGTATTTTTCGGCTAGGTCGCGGACTTCTTCTTTAGTGAGGTCGCCGAGAGGAAAGAGGCAGCGGCTCAATTGTTTTTGGGATAGACGGGCG
>CAYMGN010000007.1:22296-25016 GCA_964389995.1 uncultured Candidatus Peribacteria bacterium
TGTTTTAGAAAGTTGATCCTGATTGAAAGTGTGGAGGAAATAAGTTTGATCTTTGATGGCGTCGGGGGCTTTTTTGAGCAAGAAATGGCCGTCTTTTTTTGTGACTTGGGCGTAGTGGCCGGTGGCGATTTTTTCGAATTCGGGGCCGATGTGGTCAAAGAAAAGGCCGAATTTTATTAATTTGTTGCAAAAAATGTCAGGGTTGGGGGTGCGGCCTTGTTTTACTTCATTGATGGTGTAGGAGACGACGTGGTCGAAATATTGCTTTTGCATGGGGACTACTTCGAGGGGGACATCGATTTCGGCACAGATTTTGCGGACGTATTGGAGGTCGTCCTCCCAGGGGCAGTCGCCAAGGAATTGGAGTTCGTCTTCGAGCCAGATTTTGAGGTAGAAAGCGGTGAGATCGTAGCCCTGGTCTTTGAGGAGACGGAGGGCGACCGAGCTATCAACCCCGCCTGATGTGAGTACTGCGATTTTCATGGGGTGATAGTATAATAATTGCGGGAAAATGGCAATAGAGGTATAATTAAAGGACAAATAAATTGTACAAGAAAATGAAAATTGGATTTTTTGAAGTACAGGGTTGGGAAAAAGAGTATTTAGAAGAAGCACTGAGCGGACATGAATTGTTATTTAGTGCTGAGGCTTTGACTGCAGAGAATGTTGATGAATTTCGGGATTTTGAAGTGGTCTCGGTCTTTATTTATTCCGAGTTAGAGGCTGAGGTGATGCAGAAAATGAAGAAACTGAAACTAGTAACTACTAGGTCCACTGGTTATGATCACGTGGATTTGGTGTGGGCGAAAAAGAATGGCGTGAAAGTTGCTAATGTACCATTTTATGGAGAAAATACAGTAGCTGAACATACTTTTGCTTTGATATTGGCGCTTTCAAGAAATGTGCATAAGTCTTATGTGAAGAGTTTGCGCAATGATTTTTCGTTGGATGGATTGTTAGGGTTTGATCTTAAAGGTAAAACTATTGGCGTAGTGGGGGCAGGACATATTGGGCAACATGTAATTAGGATTGCTAAGGGATTTGGGATGGAGGTTTTGGCTTATGATTTGAAGAAAAATACTTTTCTAGCGGAGGTGCTTGATTTTGAATATGTCTCTATGGAAGATATTTTTAAGCGGTCAGATATTATTTCTCTGCATGTTCCGTATAATAAATTTACTCATCATTTAGTTGATCGGGAGCGATTGAGAGATGTGAAGAAAGGGGCGATTTTGATTAATACGGCGAGAGGAAGTGTGGTTGAGACAGAAGCACTTTTAGAAGCGTTGGAGGATGGTCGATTAGGTGGTGCGGGATTGGACGTGCTTGAAGGTGAGAAACTCATTATGGAAGAAAAGGAATTACTCTATGAGGAAAAAAACAAGAAGCTTTTGGAGGAAATGGTGAGGGATCATATTCTTTTGAAGAAAGATAATGTAGTTTTTACGCCGCATATTGGCTTTTATAGTCGAGAAGCCTTGCAGAGGATTATTGAAACTACTGCTGACAATATCAAAGCCTTTGAGAAGGGAGAGGGGCAAAATTTAGTTTAATCTTCTTCAAAAAAGATCTGTGGGTCAATGCGGATGAGTTTGTCGTCGCCGGAGTTAAGGGATCCGCGGCCGTCTTGGTTTGAAGTTGTGAGGTAAAAGAAGCCGTCGGGGCCGAGGGTGAGGGCGCGGAGGCGGCCGAATTCGGAGCGGAAATGGGCTTGGAGGTCTGTGATTGAGCCGGATTGGCCGATTGTAGCTTGGTAGAGGGACTCGCCGCGGAGACCAGTAAAGAAGATATTGCCTTGGTAATATACAGCGTCTGCCGGGGCCCAGGTTTCGTCGGGGCCGGAGTGGATTTGTGGTGGGAGGAGGTTGGGGGCTGTTTCGTCTCCTTCGATACTGGGCCAGCCGTAGTTTTGGCCCGGTTGGATGAGGTTGAGTTCGTCCATGCCGGATTGGAGGCCGGAACGGCCATGTTCGGTGCTCCAGAGGCGACCTAGGTCGTCCCAGGTGAGGCCTTGGGGGTTGCGGTGGCCGAGGCTGTAGATGGGGGTATCGTAAGGATTTGATGAGGGGACGGAGCCATCGTCAGTGTAGCGGAGGATTTTTCCGGCGAGGGAGTTGGTGTTTTGGGCGAGGTTGGGGTCGGTGGAGTCGCCAGTGGTAATGTAGAGGAGGTAGTCGGGGCCAAAGGCGATTTTGCCGCCGTTGTGGTAGATGGCTCCGGGGATTTGATCGACGATTATTTTTGGGTTTGTGAGTTTGTTGTCGATGAATTGATAGCGTATAACTTTATTGTACGTGCGGTTATTTTCGGAAAAAGTGAGGTAGAGGTAGATCCAGTTGTTGGAAGAAAAATCCGGGTGGATGGCGAGACCGAGTAAGCCTCCTTCTCCCCTTTCGCGGGCTTCGGGGACGGGGATTTCTTCGGTTACTTGATATGCTGGGGCTGTGAGTTTGAGGAGGCGGCCGGGTCTTTCGGTGAGGAGGATATCGTTATTGGGGAGAAAAGCAATGGACCAAGGGATTTCTAAATTTTGAGCAATTATTTTGATCGGTTCAGAGTTGGGAGATGGTATGGAGTCGTTTTGCTCTGTTTCTTCATCTGGAGATTCTGCTGTATTTTCTGCTTTTGGAGTTGTTGAGGAATTGGCTTCTGAGGATGATTGGAGGTCGTCAATGCTTTTGCCGGTGGGGATAGTGCTTTCTGTGGGGCTAAAGAAGGCG
>CAYMGN010000007.1:25026-27973 GCA_964389995.1 uncultured Candidatus Peribacteria bacterium
ATACAGCCATAGTCGGGCCACATCCTTCCGGACTTCGTTCCACCGGTCTGGTATATAGGGTGTCGTAAGGCAGAACTGGCCGGATGCCGTGCTGCAGGCTGAAGGCGGAGGAGGTGAAGTAGAAATAGAGGCCGATCGCAACGCCGATGAGGATCAGTAGTGTGGCCCAAAAAAGTGGTTTCTTATTTTTCATGGAAGGGGTTAAGGTCAATTTAAGATTATCAGGAAATTACGTGGGGAGCAAAAAATCGCTTTGGGATTGACTTTTTCGAGCTTTAGTGTATAGTTAAGTGCTCTGTTTCTGCATCTCTTTATTTGAAGGGATCGCCGGAGCAGGCAAAAAGTTATCACCGAAGGTCGAAGATTGTTTGATCCTTAGGGGTCTGCGGTCGATCGGCTTGTTATCTTGACAACGAGAACCATAACCTAGAAGCCTGAGAGGGCGAGGAGAGGACGATGACGGATCAGAAGAATCAGGACGTGAGTGTTGGCCTTTACGTCACTAAAGAGGGGAAAGTTTCAAGCTTGCATTCGGCTTATAAAGGCCAATTTGAGCTGATTGAAAGTGACAAAGTAACAAGCAAAGTAAAGGTTCAAACCATCGAAGGGCAAGAGCTAGTAGGGAACTTCGATCCCAATGGAAAGAGATACCAGAAGGTAGCTTTTACTCCCGGGCGAGGAGCTGAAGCTCTTTCTGCTACTGACCAAGATGAGCAAGGGGTTTGGCGGGGAGATCAAATAGGCCTTAGCGAAACCCAGGCGCTTTCGAGCACCCCGCGTAATGCGGTGCAGCCGGCTGAGAGTTTAAACGATACATTGCCAAGCCCACCAACACCATCCGAGGCTGTTTCACCTCCACCAGATGCAGAAGAAGGTGAAGAAGAGGAAGAATTCACCCCTCAGATAGAGGGCGGGTGGAAGGAGAGGTATTTCTGGACTATAATATTCTTCTGCTCTGTAGTGTCTCTGATAGCTGGCGGGGGGTTGATGTATTATATACTTGAACCGCCAGAGACAACAGAGGGGGAAAAGAAGGAAGACGGGACAGAAAGCGAAAAGACCATAGAGAAAGAGCCAGAAAGCGAAGAGGACAAGGGTGAGGAGGAGGAAGAAGAGAAGAAAAAAACTGACAAAAAGGAGAAAAAGAAAAGAAAAAGATAACAAAAGTCACGTCACTGGAGGTGACGTGAGGTGATAACAACAACGGAGGCGGCTCGAGCAATCGAGTCGCCTCTTCAACCTATTGCGAAAACTTCGGAAAAGTGATATAATAATCTAAGAAAAATAAAAAATAAAAACATGTCTGAACACATTCCACACAATACACAAGAACAGCTACGGGCCTCTATTATGCGCAGTTGCAAGACTGTAGAAAATGCGGCGAAATCCTGTCGAGTTGATTTGATGAAAAGTCTCAACGAAAAAACTTCTGTTAATTATCTAGAATCCGGTGATAATGGATTTTCCGTAGTTTCATCAAAAATCTTAGAGGAAGGGAATAATTATTTGTTAGTTGGTAGTGTGGATACCGGCTCTTTTAGTACTGATCCGAAATTGAAACGTAATCCGGAATGGTTTCAGACAAAAATTAAATATGCGAAGGTTTTAAAAAATCTCCATAAGAAAGGACTGGTGAAACTCAATGGTTTTCAGATGGATGAGACACAACTTGTTTATGCTGTGGATGCTCTTTCTAAGCTAGATCCTGATTCTCCAAAGATCAATGAAGACTTTCAAGCGATGGTGGATAGTTTTGAAGGTAAAATTAACAGAGGCGACTTTTTTAGAAGAGTTTTAAATGCCGTGCTGGCGATGGAGCGGGCGGCGAGTAAAATTGATTCAAAATATTTGGATCCGGAGGGTGAGCATTTTAAAGTGGATTCGGAGACAGGAGTGCCGCAAATGTTGCCGATTATGTTGGTGCAAGGGCGGGCTGTGAGTAAGGATTTGCGGTTTACGGCTTTGATGGAGCGGTCTAGTGGTGTGGCTGCGGCTAGTCCAATTGAAGATGATGAAGATGAAACTGATGATGGCGATAGAGATACTGTGGAGGAGGAAGAGGAAGATGTGAAAAAGGATCTAGAGACTAAATATAGTAAAAAGTTTCTAGACCAGGCTAATGAGATAAAGGATGGGCTAAGAGTAGAATTGTTATATATGAAAGAGGATGGAAGTAATTCTTACATCTATGGCAAACTGGGTGAGCATAGATTTTTTGTTGATTTTGATGTGAATGGAAATAGCTATTCACTCTCAGTGACAACTGAACCTGATGGTAGAGATGATGATTTTGACATTGGTGGCGCAAATTTACAGGCAATTAAGGAAAAACTCGATGAACTCAGCAAGACCGATGCTAATCGCATTGAACAACTGAAAGGTGATTTAGAATATTTTGATCTGAAGAATCCCGATGGAAAAAGTCTTGGTATCAAGTTTTATGAATTAGGAGATGGCGAGAGATTTCACGGAGTTGATTTAGGTGAAAATGATTTGATGGTGTCACTAGGGACCGACGATGAAGGCGTAAAGTATAGGTTGAAGTATGGAGAGGAACGTGACTTAGGTGTAATTAAATTTAAAGTTTCTATTGATCAAACCCTAGGGTACACCGCTGTTTATCTTGAAGATGGCACTACAGTATCTTTGGCAGGCACCAAAAATGCAGAAACATTGATCAAATCAGTAAAGAAAAGTCAGTTTCTAAAACAAATGAGTGAAGCGAAATAGCTTGAAGATAACCAGCGAAAACAACATTGAAACGAACACTGGTTATCACTCAAGTATTACTTTGATGATACTAACTCACCACCTTTAAGCTGTAGCAGTCCCTGTTTTGAGTTAGCGACACAGAAAACGGAGCTATCTCCCCATCGCCCGATCACCTTTAAAGATGTAATGACGTTTCCATCACCATCCTTCACGAACAACTCAGAACCTTTCCGAG
>CAYMGN010000008.1:0-1803 GCA_964389995.1 uncultured Candidatus Peribacteria bacterium
TCTCCTCCGAGTTGGTAGGCCAGTTTCATCTGCTTTACATTACCCCGTAGTAAACTCTTGCAATTATCAGCTCAATATGTTATTATATTGAAGTAGGAATAAAAAATCCTACGACCGAAATAAAAAATAAATATAAATTAACAAAATTTATCATGAGGTCAAAATCAAATACTAAAGGTTTTACGCTTATTGAGCTTTTAATCGTGATTACGATTATTGGTATCTTGGCAGTTGCTTTCTTACCCAGTCTCCTCGGTGCTCCTTCTAGAGCGCGTGATACGCAAAGACTTGCCAGTATGAATAAGCTGCAATCTTTCTTTAACAGTGAGTCTTTGACCAGTCAGTTGCCGGCTGATTCCGGTTGTTTAGATCCTACTACTATAACAGCTGGTACGGCTTCACAGCTTATTAATAATAATCTTGCAGATATTGGTGGGGTGTTCCCGGTTGATCCTAATAATACGGCTATTTCAGTAGGCCCATCTGGTTCTGCAACAGACTGTACCGGTAACTTTGTTTATGTCCGCTTCGGATCCGGAAATGACTATACGGCTGCTGTTGTAGCTGCTGTGGAAAATGAAGAAAATGGTAACATTGACTGTGCTGATGCGGCTCTTGAGGACGCTAGTAATACAGCTCCTACTCTTGACGATACCGGTACTTGTTTTGCCGCTCTCGTACAATAGATTACTTTTGACCTCAGTCTAAAGCTTAAAAAGGCGTGAACCGTTTGGTTCACGCCTTTTTTGTTGGGGAATTTAGGTTTTCTTAATGTTTATCTTCTATAATCCCCTGGGTGGGTGGGGGGTTGGGATGGTTTTTTTACATCTTTTTCTTTGAACGCAAAAATTCCCAATACTCAACCTTCAACATCACCGCAGACCCGACACCAACCAAGAAGAGGACGATCTTTGCGAAGTAGCCGATGTAAGGGATGAGAGTGAGACAATAATATAAAAAGAGCATGGCGGAGATAGTGAGCGCTAGTTTCCACTTAGAAGGCGGGACCATTGATTTCCCTTTTTTGACCGGTTTGGCTACGTAGCTAGTGAGCCAGGCAGCGCTGAAGATTTTGCCGAAATAGACGTAGAGAGCTAGAACTGTCCAGACGATGATGCCGAGAGGGATGCCGATGACTGTCATAGCGAGAATGACCGGAGCGATAAGACCGACGACCATAGTGAGTAGACCGATACCAAGGGCTTTGAATGGTTTTTCTTGAGCGATTTCTCCTGCTCGAGTGATAAACTGTGGGGACCAGAAGACGAGGATAAGAGCAATCACCAAAGCTCCGAGATAGCTGAATAATCTAAGGGCCAATGCCGCTGAATGATAACGATCAAGCATGTCACGAGGACTTGCAATAAAGCGATTGAACTCGGTTTGGCCGCGAACGACACCGCTAGGGATGTTGCCTTCGGTAATAGCGGAGTATTCGAGATTGCCACCGACTCTAGCTCCATCATCGATGCGGAAATCGTCTTGGACGGTTATTTTGACATCTCCTCCTACCGATCCGTTGATGAGAAGTGCTCCAAAGGTTCCTTGGAGGTCTTCTCTCACTTCTCCATTGAGCTTAAGATAGCCGGCTCCACCAAAAACTGTACCGCCGATAGTAGTGGTTTCGGCGATATCGACACGGCCACTACCAACCACCAGATCGTCTCCAATTTCTCCGGAAACACGGACATCTCCGGCCATCACCCGCACGTCGCCGCTGACATTACCACGGATGATTACTTCTCCACCAAAAACGACCAAATCCTCACTAACATCACCGCTAACGGTGACCGAACCACCAAA
>CAYMGN010000008.1:1813-26334 GCA_964389995.1 uncultured Candidatus Peribacteria bacterium
CACCAAAGACATAGAGATCGCCGTTTACGTCTGCAGAAACAGTACCGTCAGCTGCAAGTAAATAAAGATCGTCATCGACGGCGTTGTCGAGAGTGACGTATTCACCTTGCTCTAAGACAAGAGCGGAGGCGGGAGAAATCGCGAACAGCGAAATCAAAAAAGAAAATAATAAAAGACGCAGTTTTTGCATGGAATGGGGGGCTATTTTTTAAAACATTCCGCATTATAACGGAATTTTAACGTTGAAACAAACAGACGTTTTCGATGTGGTAGGTGTGGGGAAACATGTCTACCGGCTGGGCTGATTGGAGTTTAAATCCATATTGGTCCAGTTCCTGAGCGTCTCGGGCGAGAGTGGCGGGGTTGCAGGAGACGTAGATCAGTTCGTCAGTACCATAATCGCTGATCTGTTTGATGAGGTTGGGGTTAAGGCCGGCTCGAGGTGGATCGACTACCACGAGGGTGGGTCTTTCATTAATATTTTCGAGTACTTTGCCGGTGCTGCCGGTGTAGAAATCGATGTTGAAGATGCGGTTGCTCTGAGCATTCTTGACGGCGGCGGCGATGGCGTCGGGGTTGAGTTCGATGCCAAGGACGTGCTCGGAGTGCTGCGCAAGGAAGAGACCAATGGTACCGGTACCACAAAAGAGATCAAAAATGAGCTGATGGTGCTTGATGGAGGCTAATTCTACAATCTTGCTGTAAAGGATTTCGGCTTGGTGGGTGTTTGGCTGGAAGAAAGCTTGGGGGAGGATTTCAAAGGTCAGTTCGGAACCATCTTGCAGGCGCATGGTTTCGCTGAGTGTTTTTTTGCCGGCAAGGAGTTTTTCTTCGAGGCGGGTAGGAGTGCCTCTTTGGGCGATTTTTTGGGACCAGTAGATGGAAGTTGCGCCAAGTGATTGCATTTGAGTGGTGAATTCTGATAGCTGGTCGGGAAATGCTGCCGGAAAATCGGGAGTGGTGATGAGATTGACCATTAATTCTCCGGTGCGCTTGCCGTCGCGGATGACGAGGTTTTTGAGAAAGCCTTTGTTTTCGGCGTACATGCGTGGTTGCCAATGATGTTTGAGGGCGATCTCTCGAGTAGAGTTGATGATTTTGACGGCTTGGGGAGACTGGAGGTGGCACTCGTGGACATCGACGATATCAAAACGACGGCCGGGGATGTGAAATCCGAAGGCGAAGTCCATTTCCTTGTCGTAGCCGAAGCTTAATTCCATCTTATTACGGTAAAAAAAGGGCTCCTTGGCGCCGATGATAGTGTTAACTGGGGGATTTTCGATACCGCCGATGCGTTGAAAACAGTCCCGGACGTGTTGTTCTTTATACTCTAGCTGCTTTTCGTAAGGTAAAAATTGGATTTGGCAGCCACCGCAGGTGTCAAAATGAGCGCAGCGGGGTTTGATGCGGTCGCTGGAGGGATCGGTTACTTCAACTAATTTAGCCTCGGCGTATTTTGGTTTAATACGGGTAAAAGAAGCCTGGACGGTATCGCCGGGCACCACAGAATCGACAAAGACTTTTCGCCCTTGGTACTCCCCTATCCCCTTACCGCCAAAGGCGAGCTTTTTGATGGATAATTCGATGATTTGCCCCTTTTTTAGCTGCATGTTTGGAGTTTACAGCCGGGAGCTTAGGAGATCAAGCTGAGATTGGGGAATGCTCCGTGAAAGATGGATTGGGCTTCGTCGCGCTCTTCAGGGGGGAATTGGTGAATAAAAGGATCGTAGAGGGCATCGAAATCGCGTTGAAGGTAGAGACCAAGTAGTGTGTGGAGAAGCTGAGGGCGTGGGAGCTTGTCGGGGTTGGGGTAGTGCTTGAGATAGAGTTCGAAGCGTTGGAGATAGCCTTGGTATTCCGGCGTGAGAGTGACATTGGCAATGCCGAAATGTTTTTTGACTTCTTCTTCGGCCGTTGCGTGAACAAGAGCTTCATTGGGAACGCGGTCGCCGTGGTGGAGTTTTTCGTGGGCGAGGATGAGGCCGATTACGGCGGTGGTAAAGTTGAGGGCGCGGGGATCGAGATAGATTTCTTCTGTCGGAGAACTTTCTCCAAATTGCTTGCCTGGGAGGTTGATGACCTTGATTTTATTAGGATCAAGATTGAGTTTGCGGATGACCTCGATCAGGCGGTCGATAGTCCCCTTCTTATCGATAATTTCGATACCGGGAAAGAAATCGTTGTACTCGAAAAGATGGCGCTGATTGATGATTTCTTGGATAGAAATCGCTTGCATATGCGCTATTTGGGCGGCTGTGTCCTCAGGATGATCACCGGGAATGGTCGGAGGTAGTGGGTGATGAGGTTCTTCGGGCAAATTGGACCTAGTTTCGGGTGACATTGCAAAAGCTTAAATCTATATATTTTCTCATGGATTAGGCTTTTTTGCAACTTTGGAGCTAGGTTTCGAGTTCTTCAAACTCCTTTTGGAAGAACCATTTGATGAGATTCCAGTTGTTGTCGCGGGGTACGAGAGTGTAGGCATTGGGTTTGTTGCGACAGTCCGGAGTTGGTTGGCCGGCGGCTTCGGCGGAGGCAATCATGTTGTCGCATTGGCTGGAAGTGATGTAGGGCGGAGAGTAGAGGACGTTGCCGGAGGACATGACGGCGTTGGATTCGATAGAGTAGTTTTGGTAGCGGAAGAAATAAACAATCGCTTCGTCGAGGCTGATGTCGGTTTCGGTTTTGGAGAGGACTGATTTGGCGATGTCGTAGATGGTGCCGGAGTCACCGAAGCCGAAGTTGCGGGCTTTTTCTTGGATGGCTTCGAGGATCATTTGTTGGCGTTCGGCGCGGGCAAAGTCGGAGGAAGTATAGCGGCTGCGGGCGAGGCGGAGGGCTTCGACGCCACCGAGGTGGTAGGTGCCCGGTTCGTAGTGGAGGGTGCCTTCGACGCCGTTATCGACTGTGCGGTAGGTGGGATCAATAAGCGCCTTTTCGAGGGTTACCTCGATGCCCCCGATGAGGTCGATTACTTCGATAAAGGCTTCGAGATCGATGAGGATATATTTGTCGAGTTGGTAACCGCTGATTTGGCTGAGAGCCTTTACGAGTTCGTCCATGCCGTAGTAGAAGGCCAAGGAGTTGATTTTGCGGCCGTTGTAGTGGAGGTCACGGGGGACTGAGACCATACGGACGGTGCCGCGAGTTTCGTTGACGTGAGCGAAAATCATCGTGTCCACGAGGTTGCCATTGCGGCCGGCGATGAGGATATCAAAGGTATCGTCGTCTTGGACTAGTTCGTCCGAGTATTCCGGGATTTGATCAGGGAGTTCTAGAGTTTTTTTTTTACTGAACTCGGGGTCAAAAAAGAGGAGGTTTTGGGCGTTTGTGCCATTGGCATCGACGATATTGACGACGGCGGTGGCTTTTTCGAGGGCGATGGAGCTGACAAAGTTGCCTTGGGCGTCAGTGATGTCGTAGTAGTAGCGGTCTTCGTCTTCGCGAGGAGTGGTGGCTACTTGGAGTTGAGATTGTTTGAGGACGGATTTGAAGCCGGAGTCGTTTTTGATGGTGTCTTCGAGATTGGCTTTGGCTTCAGCGACAGATTTTTCGATGTGAGTGGCGGTTTCGAGATTTTTGAGGAATGGAAGGAGGTCGGAGGCAAGAGAGGTAGTTTTTTTATTGTTACCGGCATCGCGGAGGTCGACGAGTTCGAGGGAAGCGTCTTTTTTGTGCAGAAGGATTTGGCCGACGTTTTCGGCGCTGCTGTTTTGGATGGAATAAATGAGTTTGTCGGTTTCGTTCAAGGGGTCGGTAGCGATAGTGATGCTATTATCGCTGAGGTATTGGCTGATGTCAGTTTGAGCGAGAGTATCGAGGATTAATTGTTTTTGGGCATTGAGATCTTGTTGGTGTTGGATGATTTTGGAGCGATTGTCATCGAGAAAGTCCTGGGCGGCATCGGCTAATTGATTGACGTTTTCGTAGCTGATTGACTCGCTGGAGAGGGGGCTGTTGAGGAACATGGCGCCGTCGATTTTGTGAATGACGAAGCTGATTAGGGTGAGTGGTTGGGGTAATTCGGCGTTAGCAACGCTGACAGTGAGAGAAATTTCCTGATCGTTTTCTTGTACGGTGCCGAGAGTGAGAGAGTTTTGAGAAAGATAACTGTTAAAGGATTCATTGGTCAGTAATTGATCTAGAAGAGCTCGACGTTGATTGAGTTTTTCGGTCACCTGACGGTTGGAGCTGAGGTGTTCAACATAGCGAAACATCGCTAGTTGGAGTTCATTTTCGTTCTTGCCTTCTTGATCGGGCTGCTCCCCTGCTTCCGGTTCGGCAAAGGCGGGGGTGACTTCAGGCATGCGGAGAAATTTGCGCACTTCATTCATATTGTCGGTAAAAGAAGTGTAGGTGGATTTGATCTGGCCAATCTCGGTGATCAGGGAGCTATTGGTGTTTTCGATTTTAGAAAGAGTGCCACGCATGGCCTGGACCTGAAAAAATTGCATAAAAAAGATCACCAAGATCAGGAGAAAGGCGAGATTTTTGATAGTAAAAAGAGCTTTTAGTTTTGATTTGCGGTCTTTCATGCGGTGAGGATCGGTTTGTAAATACTAATTGATTTTAGGAAAATTGGGCTGCAAATGCAAATTCAATTTGGAAAAGCGCTTGAATTTTTAGACTCGATCAGTTAAATTTTTGTTGTTAAAAATCTACGAAAGACCTGCGGGTGTCGTATAATGGATTATTACCTCAGCCTTCCAAGCTGATGATACGGGTTCGATTCCCGTCACCCGCTCCACAAGAAATTTCCAGGGGCATATTTCGCCCCAGCTGCAAGCAATTGCTCAAACACTTACCTACATGTAAGCTTATTTCGCAATTCTTTTGCTTCAGCAAAATATGCTCCCTGGAAATTTCTTGTGAGTGTAGGTCGGCTGAAGCGAAGCCTTGGGTTCGAGTACTGCTCAGTTCCACCCTCTACGAACAACGACCGGAGGGAGAAGGTGAGTAGAGAGAGAACTTGTGCCGCTTGCTGCGCACCAGCTCCAAAAAAAGAATCACGCGGTCTAAATAGCATTTTCCATTTCATCCAAGATCTTTAAAATCATTTTCTGTAAAGGGAAATATGTTAGAATGCATTCGTCTACTAATCTACAAAGTTAAAATTACGCGAGTTAAGTCGCACGTCCACTCTTCATGAATAGGAGTGGGCAGTGAATGCCATGAGGCTAACTCGCAAGAGGATGGAGATTGGGGCAACCAGTCGCCGTCCTGTTTGCTAACAAAATATTATGAGTAAATCCCAAAAAAATAACAAGATCAGCGATAAAAAGCAGATAAGGGAAAAAGCTTTATCAGAAATTGCAGAGCTTGTGAAAGGTAAAACAGATCTGGATGTCAAAGATTTAGCTAAGGCCCGGGAATACTCCGCGACAAAAACCACCCTGAACAAAAATAAAAAAGATTTATCACTTGAAGAGTTAATCTGGAGGGAGCTGTATCACGAATTCGACGAGGCAATAGTAGCGTCAATGTCTACCAAATCAGCCAAAAATGAGTTCGATAGCCATTTCAAGCAAATCAATGAGCTTGAAAAATTTAAAAACGAAATGGAGATTATTGTTGAGGTTGCGCATAAGGTAGAAAAGCTATTTGATGAGCAAATGGGCTACATTCATTTCCACTTCAAGGATGATAGCTACCGGGGGAGATTAGATAGGGCGCAAGACGCTCTGCTAGGAGGAAATTTACCCCCAGCCGATATAGTTGATGGATCGAAGACAGTACTCGAATTCATTGAGCAATACAGAAAAATTTCATTAGAAAAAATGGACGGGTTGAGTCAGGAAATTGAAACAAAACTCAGGTATATCGAAAAAAATTTCAAGGCGTTGAGGGCTGTTGGTGATGAATTACTGGGGGCAAACGAGTTCAATGATCACTTTGGCAATTGGATTTCTTTATCTAAAAATCTCCATTTATCTCGAACCAAGGTGGTCAACGGTATAAAGCTACAGGTTGAATGCGATGCCTTTTTACCGGAGCGACTTATAAAACTAAAAGGAAAGCACGATACGCCTTTAACAAAAGAGGAGAGCGAAAAATTTACGGAGAGCATGATGACATACTCTGTTGCGATCAAAGAATCCGAATCAGAGGAAAAAGAAATACAAAGTGAACTAAACAAAGTAAGACCATTCATCTTTGCTGAAGAGGTGGAGGGAGCCAAAATCAATAACCACATCATGAAAAGCGAACTGGAAGGCAAGATGTGGTATCGAATTATGAAGGTAATCTACATTGTGGCCTGGCTGATGGTAGCTGGACTATGCCTACTCTTGATTCTAGCAGATGCTGATTTTCTTTTTTCATTAGTTGTTCTAGGTGTTGCAAGTTTAGTGATTTTCTTTCTTAGAAAGGCTGTAATCTATGTCGTCACGGGGAAATAGTTGTAGCAAGGAGCAAAATTAAGCACGGTTATTGAACCATTACACGCGGTCGACTTCGTCGCGGTTTTATGATAAAATAAAGAGATGGTCGGAAAACAAAAACAAAATGAAAAAATGGATTTTGAGATGCCCTCGGTGTGAGAGAACAGTAAAAAGGGAGCACTATAATAGTGAGTATTGCCAAAACCTTTTAGCGGATGAGAGCAACCTCTGTTTAAAGCCAAGGCGAGGATTGACGGCTAGGAGAGTCTCCAACTACAGGAGAATGTATATCGGTGCACTAATTGCACTGCCACTAATATCGATGTCCCTATGGTTCATTAATTTGATCAATCTTACGGCAAACGTTTTCTTTGCAAATTCGCAAAAGCCCTTGTTCGGCGGAGGAAACTGGAATAACTCAGTTACTACATTCTTCCTGGGGCTGGGCGTGTGGGTATACCTCTACATGGAGCATGTCAGAAATTTTTCGAGAACTCAATCTAAGAACCTTCAATTTTTTGATGGTAATCATGAAGAATTTGGCACTTGCGCAAAGGCTATCGATGCCAAAGATTAACGTACTCCCAATTTTCTTAACAAAAACCTCTTTAACTTATCCCTCAGCCGTTCCAGCCTGGGCTCAAGCGCTTTTTCATACCTCAACTGACCAGTATTCGTTTCCCCTGCAAGCTCAAACCCGACGCGGTCTAGGACTTTCTGGGCCGCAATATTAGTTTTCGTAGTGATGGTCTCCGCTTTTGTACAGCCCCTAGACGCGGAATCTTCTGTTTGAAACAGTTTCAAGCTTGTGGCATAACCATTATTCCTGTGAGCTGGATCAACAAAGATCCCCCATGAATAGAAAGATTTCGACTGATTCCTGATGGCCCCACAGCATATCCGACGGCATCACCATCAACTTTTGCTACATGGACT
Source organism: uncultured Candidatus Peribacteria bacterium (assembly GCA_964389995.1). Classification (GTDB taxonomy): domain Bacteria; phylum Patescibacteriota; class Gracilibacteria; order UBA1369; family LOWO2-01-FULL-3; genus CAYMGN01. Next base: position 9,130 of record CAYMGN010000008.1, read on the forward strand.
ATCATCTGGCCGAATTCTGTTCTAGCTTTGTCTACCAACTGCTCTTCAGAAAGAGTAATACCTCTTTCCCGCGCCTCAAGTTTGTAAAGCCCTGAATAAGCTTCAAAGTCCCTCCGCCCTGCTTTTCGAATTGTTAGTCTTCTTTTACTCATTTTGCAAAATAGAGGAAACTCTAGCGACATTCGAGTTTTTGGACAAGTCTAAACACTCGCTCAGCAATTGGCTTGAAATAAAGTTCGATTAATCTCCAATCAGGAGCTCCAGATTCACTCGAACCAAAAATATTCCCACAGTGAAAGCACTATGGGTCATTTTTGTAATTCAGGGTTAAGATGTGATTAGTCTCTGACAATTTTTGGACAACTTACCTTTCCCTTTAAGCTGCGGACAGATTCGTATGTAAACACTTTTTCTGAACGACTTAAGCCAGATATATATCTACATACTAATGAGTCATCACCTTTTTCAACTATATAATCGTACTCTTCTGTGTAGTAATGATTTCCAGGTTCTATTCTGAATTCAGAATAGAAAATTTTGAAGCCCAGAAGAGACATTACGGAATACAATAACAAGAAAGAAATGACTACCAGTTTGAGAATTTTTTTTGAAGTCGATGAGATTGCCTTATTACCGATCTTGAAATATTTTTTCAGTACTATAATTGAGAGTGAGACTATAAAAACACATACTGCAACAAAGTCTATAAAAACATCATAAAAGTAGTAACATGGGAGAGGTCCTGGAGACGTGCATGGTAAAATTTTTCTAATCAACTTCCCAAAATGAAATAGGATGATGGTGGTTGATAGAATTATTGCAGCTAATTCGTATCTGTAGTTTTTCATTTTGGTGAGATAGATTGGCATTTCTATTTAACTTCTTTCAACACTCATAATATAGCATTTTATTCCTAAAATCCTTCAGTTTGGCCTTCAAAATAAAGTTCGATTAACCTCCAACCAGGAGCTCCAGGTTCGCTCGAACCAAAAATATCCTCTCCCGTAAGCTAATTATCAAATGTAATTATCATCAGGAGTATTTTTGACATTGAAGGTAACTTCATGTAATTTGTCGCCTTTAAAATGGAATAATTCATTTAAACAAATGAGGCGAATCGATTTAATCAACCCACGTAATCCTTTAGCTCCCCCTACCGAAAATGGGGGAACTGGTCATATCTGGAAACCAGATTCTCTAATTAATCTGTCTAGCAGATTAAATCAAAGTGGCATCGACACAAAAGTCCACGACGAAAACCTTAGGCCAGCAGATATCAACAATGATTCAATTATTGGTTTTACTCTGGTTGGTGCTCCATGGATCCCAGTTGTAGCAAGGAGAATAGAAGAAATTCGCCAAGAAATTAATCCTGAAGCTCAATTTCTGATCGGTGGTCAACTAGTGCGAGGATTATCTGATTCAGAGATATTTCATTTATTCGGTCCGAATGTAGTCAGTGGCATGACCAATGACAGATTAAGGGAAGTTCTTGGTCATAAGATCGTTCTTCCTAGTCGAGAAGATATTTCTGTGGTGAAAGAATTAAGAAATTTACCCGAAGAAAATATGCGCAAGTATTTATACTCTGAATCTAGCATATATATTTCTGATGGATGTATCTACAAATGTAGTTTCTGCGCTGCTAAAAAAGGGGCAAAAGAACAATATAGATCTTCAGAGTTAATAGAAGAAGAACTCAGGGAACTATATAGTATGGCTGAAACATTTGGTATTGATCAATTAAGACTTTACACAAGTAGCCTGGATCTATTTCAGACTCCTGAAAGACTAAAAGATTTTGTAAGCATAGTAGAAAGGGTCCAAGCAGACTATGAAATTGAGTTACAGTTAAGGGGATTAGCAACATTACATTTCTTTTTAAAAACTTGTTCCGGCGATAGAGGGCTGCTTACAAGGCTAAGGAGAATTGGTTTGGACAGAATTGATTTTGGAGTAGATGGCGCACCAGGTGTATGGAAAAAAATCCTTAAATCTCACAACAAAACGAATAGAGACCTAACAGAAGAAGCGATTCTAATCGCTGCAGAACATGGTATAGGAGTCGGACTTTTTATGGTAATCGGTCATCCTGGAGTTGATACAGAAGATACACTGTCTATCGCTTACGATATCTTGGCAGATAAAGTTAGTCGCCACGGAGTGATCCCTCGCCCTTATGTCTCTAATAATTATGTGCCAGGTGGAGATTCTTGGAATGAGCTTAGTTTACAAAAAATGATATTACTTTCAGATCCAAGATACTTCTATTCTCTTGAATATGCAGCCAAAGCTAATTTTTTTAAGGGGCAATCTCCAGGAATAACCGAATGTGTTAATCAAACCTACGAGCAAATGCTACAGTTACCAGGATGTACAACTAAACTAGTCGAACCAATCAAATTGAATATGTCAGAGCAAGATATTCAAAAGGTTAAAAAAAGAAATTATGGACAATATGATCTGTAGTAATTCCTAGCTTACGATACCGAAAAAAGTTCGATTAGCCTCCAGCCAGGAGCTCCAGTAAGTAGCGATCTTGCACCTCAGACTGCGATTATTTTTTCGACACACCCAAATGCGTGCGGTGCCGAAGATTACGACACTAAAATGGTCTTTTTTGTCTTTGTTGACCGTTTTTATCTACCGTGGGTGTATAAAAAATTGCAAACTTCCTTAAGCTTAATTTCTCCAGAAGGAATAAAGTAGTAAGCTTGGCAGAAAATGTCTCCTTCCGTCGGGTTTATTTCTGCGTCAAAGTCTTGATACTCATGTACATATAGTTGACCCAAAGCGTTCTCAAAGACCATCTCTCCAATTGCTGTTTTTGAAATACTTGGAAATCTGTCGTAGGAGCCTCCTCTATTGGATCTGTATGGTATTTGCTCGATGTATCTTTTAACAACATTTAAAGGAATTTCCTCACCATTTTCTATAAATTTTCTTTGAACGTTTTCCATGAACCGATCGGGTATGTCATCAATGTTGTAGCCTTTCATCCTTAGGAATTGCCATATTTGTTCTGTGGTTAGTTTTGGGGTTAACATATCAATTTGATCGGGACTTAACTGGTTAAGTTGTTCCAACAATTTTTGATAGCTTATTGCGACCATGGCTCGATCGCTTGTTCTTTTGCTAATCGTGGCTAGTTCGAAAAGGCTCTCTGGATCAGATTCTGGGCCTAGGGCTTGTTTTTTAAGGCGGGTTATTTTGTCAGCTGATTCATTCATAGTTTACATTTTATAATAGTGTTGTTATACCACCATTACAGTTAGATGTAAATGCGATATATTCGTATAAAATAAACAATACATCCACATTTAAAACACCATGTAGGATAATAATGTTTAAATACTAGTCAAAAAAGTTCGATTAACCTCCAGCCAGGAGCTCCAAGAAAAAATCTATCTTTCGATACACCTTGCACATAGCTCTTTTTCCAAATCACCCAAGTCAACATCCTTGTCCACCAGCAAAACAAACAAGTGATAAATCAAATCACAACTCTCCTCAATCAACCTCTGCTTACCTTCGGTCTTCGCCGCCCTGACGACCTCCTCAGATTCCTCTTCAACCTTTCCAGTAATTTTCTCTAAACCTCCTTTCAACAGCTCTGCAGTATAAGAATCCTTAGGCATTTCCACCTTCCTCCTTTTCAAAAGCTTAAACAAATCAATCAAGCAAAATCCTTCCAATCCAAAACATGATTTCTCACCAGTATGACAAGTTGGGCCCTTTGGCTTCACCAAAACCAACAACGCATCCTCATCACAATCCGCCTTCATCTCAACAAGCTCCAGGCGATTCCCTGAAATCTCTCCCTTCTGCCAAAGTCGCTCCTTGCTCCTACTCCAAAAGGTCACCAAACCATCATACAGAGTTTTCTGATAGGCCTCCTCGTTCATGTATCCGAGCATCAAAACTCGCTTTGTTTCCGCATCCTGAACAATTGTAGGAACCAACCCACCCATTTTTTCAAAATCAATTTTCATAGTCTTATAGTTAAAGAATTATCACTTAAGTATTGCTTCAAATCAGCAATCTCAATCTCACCATAGTGGAACAGGCTAGCTGCCAAGCAGGCATCTGCAAATTCAAAAGCTTCCAAGAAATCTCTCTTGCTACCTGCACCACTAGAAGCGATCACAGGAATATTTACCGCCTCAGAGATAGACTCCAAAAGCTCCAAGTCATAACCTTCTTTAGTTCCGTCTTTATCCAAAGAATTGACCAACAACTCTCCAGCTCCCAACTCTTCCATCCTCGTCGCAAACTGAATAGCATCAATGCCTGTAGCCTCTCTACCACCCTTTATAAACAGCTCCCATCCATCATCAACTCTTTTGCAGTCTAATGAAATCACCACACACTGAGCACCAAACCTCTGCGAAGCCTCCCTCACAAGATCAGGATTTAAAACCGCCGCCGACCCCAAAGACACCTTATCTGCACCAGCTTGCAACAAATCTCGTATATCTTCCACACAATTCACCCCACCACCAACTGTAAAAGGGATAAAAACTTGCCTGGCCACCTTTTCAACCAACTCAATCAGATTCTTCCTATTTTCAACTGTGGCAGATATATCAAGATAAACTAGCTCATCAGCCCCGCTCTCAGAATAAATCTTCCCAAGATCAACAGGATCACCAGCATCCCTCAAACTCTTGAAATTTACCCCCTTCACCACTCGACCTCCATCAACATCCATACAAGCTATCACACGCTTGGAAAGATTATTTTTTTTAAAGCTCACTCGCCCCTCATATATTGCCTTTCCGCAAATAGCTGCACCCACACCAACCTTTTTCAAGCACTGAACATCGTTCTCACTTGCCACTCCACCAGCACTAATAATCTCAAATCCTCGACCAAGAAATTGCTCCAAAACTTTAGAATTAGCTCCTTCAAGCGTACCATCACGATCAATATCTGTTACGATTAAGGTTCTAATACCGATATTTTCTAGATCATCCAAAATCTGATCCAAACATTTATTGGAGACCTCAAGCCAACCTTTAGTCGCGATCTGACCTCCCTTCAAATCTAGAGAAACCACAATCCTGTTTGCACCAAACTCAGACACTAGGTTACTAAGCAAATCACTATCTTCAAGAGCTATAGTACTCAAAATCACTCTTCCAATTCCTGCATTCAGGTAAGAAGCCGCATCTTCATAATTCCTCATTCCACCTCCAACTTGCACAGGTACATTAACCGACTGAGCTAGGTCTAAGATCAACTCTCTATTCACCGTCCGCCCCTCTTTGGCACCATCAAGATCAACAACATGCAGATATTTGGCTCCCTCATTTACAAATCGCTTCGCCACCTCCACAGGATTTTCCGCATACTGTTTCACCCTGGCATAGTCGCCCTTAAACAGCCGCACACATTTCCCGCCAAGGATGTCAATCGCTGGTATAACTAACATAGTTCACAAAAGTTACGTAATAATTTAAGCCCAGTCTCTCCCGACTTTTCAGGGTGAAACTGAGTAGCATAGAAGTTCTCTTTCTGGAGCACTGAGCCAAAACTTTTTCCATATTCAGTTTTGCCAAGCACATATTCAGCAGGACCATCAAAGTAAAAAGAATTCACGAAATAGACGTAACTTCCGCTTTCAACTGACCGAAACAGGGGAGAGTCTTTCACAAACTCAACCCTATTCCAGCCAATCTGTGGCACGCTTAAACCTTCATCAAATTTCTTAATCTCACCCGGAATGATAGATAAGCACTCAGTGTCATCTTCTTCAGAGAAATCAGTTAGCAGCTGCAATCCCATGCAAATTCCAAGAAACGGCACCTCCAAGTCTCGGATCACCTCAACTAGATCCTGCTTTCTCAACTGCTCCATTGCAAACCCAGCCCTCCCAACACCTGGAAAAATCACTTTCTCCGCCTCAGCAATCACTGCAGGATCGCTACTAACAACAGCTTCCTGGCCAATCTTCTCCAGTGCGTTCCACACCGAAGCAATATTCCCAGAATTGTAATCAATAATTGTTATCATAGTTTTCCTTTAGTAGTTGGTAATAAATTCCTAGCCCGTTCATCGATCTCACATGCCTCCCTCAAAGCCCGAGCAAAAGCCTTGAATGCCGCTTCCAATCTGTGGTGCTCATTCTCACCAGGATTCAGATATTGAATGTGTAAGTTCATACCAGCGCTAATCGCCAGAGATTTGAAAAAGTGCTTCATCATCTCCGTAGAAAAATCATTCACTTTCTCCCTCACAGGTTGATAATCAGTTTCAAAGGCAAATCGCCCACTCAGGTCCACCGCGCAAAGGCAAAGAACATCATCCATCGGCAGAATCATCGAACCATATCGCTTAATTCCTAACTTCTGACCTAGCGCTTCTTTGATGGCGTCACCTAGGACAATCCCCATATCTTCAATCACGTGGTGATCATCCACTTCCAAGTCGCCCTTCGCTTTCACCTTGAGATCGAAAAGCCCGTGCCGAGTAAACAGCTCCAACATGTGGTTTAAAAACCTCACTCCGGTATCGATCTCAAACTGACCAGAGCCATCCAGATTTAGCTCAATCTCAATCTGCGTCTCGCTAGTTGTACGTTTCACTTTGGACTTCCTCATAATAAGATTTGGTTAACAATTTTAAGTAAAGAACCTGAATTTGTATCAGACTTAAAGCCTTTAACTCGAAGATTCTGGGCAAATCCCCTATCTGATTCACGATCACCAATCACAAGTGATTCTGCAGGATTAAACAGGCAATTTTTCACCATACCAATTTTCGGTTTACGGCAATCACAGCCATCACCCGCAAAGTGTTTGCAGACAAAAACTTCATCAAAATCCACTCCCTCCTCTCTCAAATCAGTCATCAATCTATTTTGAACAAGCAGAAAACTTTCCTCCGGAAAACTACTAGTCCCAACTCCATCTTGATTCGTCACCATCACCAGATCATATCCAGCATTCTTCAACCTAGCTAAGGCCTCAACCACGCCTGGTAGAATCTGATATTTATCCAAGGAGTCAACCTGAAAATCGTCCTGAGGCTCAAACAGAATCACGCCATCTCGATCAATAAACGCCACTTTTTTCAGCAATCCTTTCAGCGATTCTAGAAATTTGTCATTCTCATCCCTGGTCCCCACACTTACTCTTAAACAATTCTCACAATTCGCAGACTCTCCCCTATACCTCACAACCACACCTTGTTGCTTCAATTCCTCCTGCACCTTCCTTGCGTTATTCACCCTGAACAAAAGAAAATTGGCATCAGAAGGAAAAACCTCAAGCCCCATCTCTTTTAATGCACATGCAATTCTTTCCCGTTCCAGAACAATCTCATCAATCTTTCTTACACCTCCTTTCAATATGCTAACTGCAGCCTTTTGAGTCAGATCATTTACATTGTACGGAGGCTTTATTCGATTTAGAATCTCCACAACCTCAGCCGATCCGATCAAATACCCCAACCTAATCCCGGCAGCAGCCCAAGCCTTAGAAAGTGTCCGCAAAATCGCCAGGTTTGGGTATTTTTCAATCTGCTCTACTAGTGATCTCTTATCCGCAAACTCAACATAGGCCTCGTCCACCACTACTAATCCAGAAAAATTCTCACAAAGCCCTAGAATATCTCCATCTCTCATACAATTCCCAGTAGGATTGTTGGGAGAACAGGCGAAAATCATCTTTGTATCTTCATTCACCGCCTCTAGAGTCTTCTCCAAATCAATCTGAAAATTCTCATCCAGCAAAACAGAATTCACAGCTACATTATTAATTCCCGCACAAACTCGATACATCCCATATGTCGGCTCCAAAATCACAATCTCATCCCGCCCTGGCTCACAAAAAGCTCTTAGCAATAAATCAATCGCCTCGTCTGATCCATTCCCCACAAATACATTCTCAAATCCCAACTCCTTCTTTACCTCATTCGCATAAGGATCAGGATAGCGGTTAAATGCTCCATACGGACTCTCATTCGCATCAAGCAAAATCCCTTCCTGTGCTTCTTGCCGCGCACATCGATATGGCTTCAATGTCGCCACATTCTTTCTCACCAATTTTTTAAGTTCAAAATTTGTCATTTGATAGAGTTAAGTCTTAAAGTCATTGCTCTCTTGTGACCTATTAGCTGCTCACAATCAGCAATCCTTTCCACAGCCTCTCCAATCGCTTCAATACCTCTCTCATCCAATTTCTGAAAGGTAATCTGCTTTTGAAAGGTAGAAACTGACACACCGCTATAGCTCCTCGCAAAGCCATAAGTAGGCAAAGTGTGATTCGTCCCGCTGGCATAATCTCCTGCTGATTCACAGGAATATGGACCAATAAACACCGATCCCGCGTTCTCAATCTTAGGGACAAGCTCTTCGGCTTCGGCAATATTCAAACTCAAGTGCTCAGGCGCATAACTATTTGAGAATTTGATCGCTTGATCCAGATTTTCGACAAGCAAGATAAAACTGTTCTCCAGGCTCCTTGTTGCAATATCCTTACGCGGTAGCTCATTCAATTGTTTCTTAACTTCTTCCTCGATTTCAGCCGCCTTAGCTTTATCAGTACAAACGAATACAACCTGGGAATCAGGACCGTGCTCTGCTTGCGAAATCAAATCCGCTGCCACAAAATCCGCACGAGCATTTTTATCTGCAATTACTAGTAATTCTGTCGGTCCTGCTGGCATATCAATCGCTACTCCCTCAAGCGAGGCAAGTAACTTGGCCGCAGTCACATACTGACTCCCCGGACCACAGATCTTATAAACTTGTGGCACAGAGTCCGTTCCATAAGCCATCGCCGCAATCGCTTGCGCCCCACCAATTCTAAATACTCGATCAACTCCCACAAACTTCGCTGCATACAAAATCGCATCATCAGGCTCAGGCGGAGTACACATTACAATTTCCTTGCACCCAGCCAACTTCGCCGGGATTCCCAACATCAAAACAGTAGAAGGTAGGGGAGCACTACCGCCGGGAATGTATAGGCCAACTTTTTCAATCGCTCGTGCTTCCTGAAAGCAAGTAACTCCTTCAACAGTCTCCACCTCAATCCTCTCTCCAATCTGTGCTTTGTGGAATTTTTCAATATTCCTGGCAGCAAGTTGAAGTGATCCCTTCAAATCCTCGGGTACTCGCCCACAAGCAGAATCAATCTCTGCCGAGCTTACTTCCAAGTCATCCAATTCCACTCCGTCAAAGCTCTTAGTAAATTCCTTAACGGCTTCATCACCTCTTTCAAGGATGGCCTTCATAACCGGTTTCATAGCCTCAACAGTTCCAGTTAAATCAACCCCAGGTCTTTCACAAAGCCTACCCAGATCACCCATTTGTTCAAGAAAATATCTTTTCATAGTTTTTTTTATATTTAGAAATTAAACATGCTTCTGAATCAAGCACTGTATCCATCACCAATAAATTGTTTTGCTGAAGAGTCCTGCCACTCTGAGTAATGTCACAGACCGCGTCGGCCAAATTAAGAGCCGGCGCAATCTCAACAGAACCCTTAATCTCCACAATCGAGGCATTAATCCTTTCTCGGTCCAAGTACTGCTTCAAAGAGTTCGGATAAGAGGTCGCAATCCTCTCACCTTCCAACTCTGTGAGCCCCTGAGGTCCAGCAATAACCAATGAGCAACGCCCAAACCCCAGAGGCTTTTCTAACTCGAAATCAAATTTACCTTCCACCAGCACATTTCGCCCTGCAATGCCCAGATCAGCAGCACCTTTCTCTACATAAACTGGAATATCAGCATTTCTCACCGAGAGCAGTTCAACATTGGCATTGCTACATTTTGTAATCAGACATGAGCTTTCTTCAAAGTCGAGCCCAAGCGATCTAAGGAAATCCAAACTTGGCTCCCTTAGTCTACCCTTATTTTGAATTGCTATCCGCACCTTCATAGTAGTTAGTTAAATAAGAAATAAGTTGATTCCGTGGAATATTTTTCTGCTTTCCAGTCTTCATATTCTTTATCACCACTTCCTGATTTTCTATTTCCTCCGTTCCAGCAATCGCAACAAATGGTATGTTTTTCCGATCTGCATACTTCAGCTGTTTAGACAATTTGGCTGCTTCAAAGTAAATCTCCGAACAAACTCCAGCCTCAATCAATTCCGAATACAGTCTTAAAGACTCAGCCTTGGACTCATCATCAAAAACAACGACCATTACTTGGGCGCTAGCATCAATTTCATCCAGCTTTCCCATCTGATCCAATGCCATCACAATTCGATCAAACCCAAAGGCAACTCCCACACCTGAAAATTCCTGATTGCAGAACATGCTACAAAGATCGTCATAGCGCCCACCAGCACAAATCGCCCCAAGGTCTTTGTCTGCGCAATAAACCTCGAAATTCAATCCCGTGTAATAGTCCAATCCCCGCGCCAAAGAAGGATCAAACTGCAAATACTGCTCAGAAGCTCCCATCGCCTCGCAGTTCTGCATAAACTCCTCTATCTCGCCCAGATCAAATCGCTCAAGATTCCTCAATGTTGAACTATTGTCCTCTCCAGGACTCAGAAGTTGCATCAATTCCTTAGCGTTCTGCACATTAAGCTTTTCGAGTATCTCCACAACAGCCTCTACACCGATTTTCGCTAGTTTATCAATCGCTTGAATCGCGTTGGTCCTTTTATCTGCTGGGACTTGGTAGGCCTCAAGCACATCATTCAGAAGTCTTCTTGAGTTGAACTTGATTGTAAATTCATCGAAGCCCAATTCTTCAAACACCGTCACCATCACCTTTGCCAATTCGGCCTCACAAACCAAGCTTCTCGTTCCAATGATGTCTACGTCACACTGATAAAATTCCCGATAACGTCCACGCTGAGGCTTATCAGCCCTCCAAACTTTTTGCATTTGATAGCGCTTGAATGGTAAAGGAAGCTTCCCCCAATTTGCCGCAAACAATCGCGCAAACGGAACAGTCTGATCGTATGGGAGTGCTAGCTTCCGCCCACCATTATCTTCAAAGCTATAGGTCAACTGATCTCCTTCATCCCCATATTTCCCAAGAATAGTTTCTGCAAGCGAAATAGTAGGAGTTTCAATGTTTCCATAACCAAATCGCTCAAATATCGAGCGAATTTTATTCATCACCAGATTTCTCTTAGCCATCTGATTTGGCAGGAAGTCTCTGGTACCTTTTAGGATTTTCGGTTCAATTTTATTCATGATTATTGTTGTTATTTAAATACAAAAAAACCGCCTCATCTTTGGGCGGCTACCAGCAGTCTTGAACTTCGGTCTACGTTAAACGCTCAAGCATCAGCTTATAGCCATCCTTTCCATGATGAAGCCAATGCGCAACACGAGTAACCGTAGCTGTACTTGCACCAGTCTTTTTACTTATCTCTCTGTAAGGAACCTTATCGTTCACCATCTTCACAACTTGAAAACGTTCTGAGATTGAGTTCAATTCTGAAATTGTACATAGATCCCTAAAGAACTTTTTACATTCATCCACGCTCTCTAATTTAAGCACGGCTTCGTATAGCTCTTTTAGTCCCTTGTTGTTAGTCTTTGTCGACTTAGTCACGTTTAAGTGTTTTATCACGCTAAAACGTGACTATTGTATCTATATCTTAGATTTTGTCAAGAATTTTTAGCAAATGAATAATCTTAGAAGTCTTTTAGTTAGTGTTTTCAACCTTCAAATACGTATCACAAAGCCCTTGCTTTATTCAGCTTAATAAAGGTATTGTGTGAAACTTTTTAACCAAGCTATGAGTAAGATAGAAAAAGAAATACCGTACATAGAAAGCTTCGGCCCAGCGAGGATTGACGTGAATTTTTCAGCATTATTGAGAGCTTTTTGTCAAAAAAATTGTTTAGGGAATCACTTGCTATAATGCCCCGTCTACTGCAAAATTTACCTATGACTATGAAAAAAATAATTCCTTTAGTGATTGGCCTCGGAGTTGTGGCAGTGACTGGGATGTCGGCGGCTAATTACTATGGGGCGGAGCCTTTTGCCAGTGTGATCGAGGTTGTGGATCCTCCGAGGACTTATCAGGAAATTTTGGCTGAGGGGGCTTTGCCGGGGATTGATCCGAGCTATGATTTTCCCAGTTCTTATCAGTATCTAAATGGCTGCGTTGCTTTTGCGGTTAATCATGTTTTGATCTATAAATATGGGCAGGGATTGGATTTGTTGGAGGTGGAAAGGGTGGTGGAAAAACCGCGGGAGATGTTGTGGAGTAAGGAGTATGTGCAAAAATTTTATGATTCGTATGGGATTGAATCACAGAACTACCGAGATGCGGAAACTCTCTTTGGCTTTTTGGTTGAGGGTGAGCCGGTGACTATTTCTTATCAATATCCGCTGGATGATGGGGATTATGTTGTGCATCGGGTGGCGGCTTACTCCTTTGATGATCAGGGAATTTGGGTTTCGGACTCTTTGAAAGGCGGGGCGGTGCGATTGGATTATGGGCAGGTTTTTGATGATGGGGGGCGTTATACTAGGTATTATTTTGCGAGTGTGGAGAGGGGCCCGTCCAACAGAGGAAAAGATAGCGAGAATCGAGGATAGAGAGTGGCTGTAAGTGATTGAGAAAAACCAATATCAAAATAACAACCAAGCCATTGCCGATGATGCCGTTGACCACCGGGCTGACAAAGGCGATCCAGTCATTCGGCCAATTGAAGACTAGAGCTAGGGGTGAGCATAGATAGGCGCAGATGCCGAATGTTTGGGATAGGGGAATTTTAGTTTCTGTTTAGATGAGATCAGAGGGGGAGGTGGCGATGTATTTGAGTTTGGTTTTCATGTTAGTATAATTGTACTGGTTTTGAGAGATAAATATAACTTATTTCTGTAAATATGTCTGAAGAAAAGCGATTATTAGAAAAACAATTGTGGAATGTTGCCAATGTTCTGCGCGGCAAAATGCATGCTGATGAATACAAAAACTATATTTTGGGATTTATTTTTTATAAATATCTTTCAGAAAAATTGGAAACTTATGTGAATGAAAAACTGCTGGTTAGTGAGAATTTTAAGTTTGCGGAGATTGATGAATCAACTGATAAAGGCAAAGAAATTTTGTCAGCGGTAAAAGATGCTTGTATCGGGCATTTGGGATTTTTTCTCAGGCCCAATGAGTTGTTTGGCTATCTGGTAAAGAAAGGAAACGGAGAATTAAAAAACGAGGATGAAAAATTTATCCTGGAAGATCTAAAAAAAGTCCTAAACACAATCGAACGCACCTCGATGGGGACCGATAGTGAAGATGATTTCAAAGGACTTTTTCAAGACGTCGATCTCACCTCATCCAAGCTCGGCGCGCGTGAAAATCAAAAAAATGACGTGATAGTGGAAGTGCTCACACATTTGCGAGGAATAGATTTTAAATTGGAAGACCAAGATAGTGACTTGCTGGGAGACGCCTACGAATACCTGATCGGCGAGTTTGCTGCCGGAGCGGGCAAGAAAGGCGGCGAATTTTACACTCCCGCCCAGATCTCCAGATTACTGGCACAAATAGTGTCCCATGATAAGAAGCGCATACGCTCAGTCTATGATCCCACCTGCGGTTCCGGTTCCTTGCTTTTGAGATTGGCCGATTTTACTGACGTGACAGACTATTACGGCCAAGAACTCAACCCCACCACTTACAATCTGGCGCGGATGAATATGATTTTGCACGGCGTGCATTTTGCCCATTTTAATATCAAGAAAGGAGACACCTTGCAAGAGGACATGCACCCGGATCTCAAAGCGGAGGCGATAGTTGCTAATCCACCTTTTTCCGCCAAATGGAAAAGTGATAGCGATCCACAACTGGCCCACGACGATCGCTTTGCGCAGTACGGCCGCTTGGCACCGAAGAGCTATGCCGACTATGCTTTTCTCACCCATATGCTCTACCACTTGGCTGACAATGGAACGATGGCGATTGTCCTGCCGCATGGGGTGCTCTTTCGTTCAGGGGCGGAGGGTCATATCCGCAAACACATTATTTCCAAGCAAAACCACCTCGATGCCGTGATCGGACTGCCGGCCAATCTATTTTACGGAGCTTCCATCCCGGCCTGCGTTCTGGTTTTCAAAAAATGCCGTAAGGATGAGGACGATATTTTCTTCATCGACGCCTCCAAGGAATTTACCAAGGGCAAAAACCAGAACAATCTCAGCGAGCAGCATCTCCGGAAAATCTTCGAAACCTACACTGAGCGCAAAGAGATCGACAAATACTCACACCGCGCCAGCATGGAAGAGATCAAGGAAAACGAATACAACCTCAACATCCCGCGCTACGTAGACACTTTTGAGGAGCAAGAGCCGATCGACATTGCGGCGGTAGCCAAGGAGCTGAAGCAACTGCACGCAGACGAAGAAGGGTTGAGAGCGGCAATAGGGGGATTTTGTGAGGAATTAAAGATTGATAAGCCGTTTTAGAGATAAAAATCCGTTTGCCAATGTAAACGAAGTGGGTTAAACTATTTACGTCGTGTGCCGAATGTAAACAGCATGAAATATGATCATTGGAAGAACCGGAAAGCAGGCAAGTGGTTATAAGGCCTTTGTATTAGAGAAATTTCCACCAAAGGACAGTTTTGAATTTTCACCAAAAATTATCCAAAAAGCCAGTAATGCCACTCTGTTATTGGGGAAGTTAGATGGAATCACGCAGCTTTTGCCGGACTTGGATTTTTTCCTGTTTATGTATATTCGGAAAGATGCAGCTTCTTCAAGTCAGATTGAGGGGACCAAGGCCACGATGATCGACGCGATTGAGGCAGAGTCACACACCACTGAAAAAATGCCGGAAGATGTGGATGATATTTTGCATTACATTAAGGCGCTTAATTACGGTTTAGAGAGGCTGAAAAATTTCCCACTCAGTCTAAGATTTCTCAAAGAAATTCATAAGGAATTAATGAAAGAGGCCAGAGCTTCACACAACTGTGATCCCGGCTATTTCCGTAAAAGCCAGAACTGGATTGGAGGAACTTCACCGGCTAATGCCCATTTCGTGCCGCCGTCACCGGAAGACATGCAGTCAGCACTCAGTGATTTTGAGGATTTTTTGCATGCCAAGGACGACCTGCTGCCTGTGATCAAAGCAGGCATTGTCCATGCTCATTTTGAGACTATTCATCCTTTTCTGGATGGTAATGGAAGAACCGGCAGAATTTTGATTACACTCTATCTCTGGATCAATAAATTGCAGGAGAGACCGGTTTTATTCTTGTCTTCATATTTTAAAAAACATAGGAAAATTTACTACGATCGCTTGGACGGCTACCATCAAGGCAAAGTGGAAGAGTGGCTGGATTTTTTTCTGGATGGAGTGACGGAGGTCGCCGGGCAGGCGATCGAAACCGTAAAGGAAATAACCGTTTTGCGAGAAGCAGATATGAAGAAGATTAACCTACTGAGCAAAACAGCTTCCGAAAGTGCGATGCGCGTATTACCGGAGCTATTTAAATTGCCGATCGTCAATGTTGCCGTGATTCAAAAGTGGACCGGATTTACCAGACAGGGAGGGCAAAAAGTAATTGACCGTTTCGTAGATCTGGGAATCCTGGAACAGAAGGATGAGACCAAAAACTACGGTCGTTCCTTTATTTATAGGCGCTATGTGGATATATTTAACGAGAAGTAAAAAACAAACCTTATGAACACTAAGAACGAAAAAAAAGAGCAAAAACCAGTGATTTATCAGGCTAAGGGAGGTGCTATTGAGTTACGAGGAGATGCGCAAACCGAAACTTTGTGGGCTAATTTAAATCAAATAGCAGAATTATTTGAAAGGGATAAATCGGTTATATCACGCCATATCAAGAATATCTTTAAATCCGGTGAATTGTCAGAAGAAGCAACTGTTGCAAAAATTGCAACAGTTCAAAAAGAAGGTGGAAGAAGTGTAAAAAGAGAGATTGAGCACTTCAATCTAGATGTAATAATATCAGTGGGTTACAGAGTAGACTCCAAAAACGCCACTCAGTTCAGAATATGGGCTACCAAAACCCTCAAGCAGCATCTGGTCAAGGGCTATACCATCAACAAAAAGCGCATTTCGCAGAATTATGAGAATTTCATGAAAGCGGTGGCGGATGTAAAAGCGCTGTTGCCGAGCGGAAGTAAGGCCAAGACCGAAGATGTCCTAGAGCTGATAAAAGCATTTGCCGGGACTTGGTTTTCCTTGGATGCCTATGACAAAGGCGAACTGCCGGAGGGAGGAATCAGTAAAAAGAAAATCGCCTTTACCGCCGAAGAACTTTCATCAGCCATCTCAGAATTAAAAAAAGATTTAGTCAAGGAAAAACAGGCCACAGAGTTATTTGCGCAAGAACGCGCCCAAAAAAGTATCGAATCAATCGTAGGCAGTGTATTTCAGTCCGCCTTCGGTCAAGACGCCTATGCAACCATGGAAGAAAAAGCGGCTCACCTGCTATACTTCATCGTAAAAAACCATCCATTCACAGACGGCAACAAAAGAAGCGGCGCCTTTGCCTTCATCTGGTTCCTAAGCAAAGCCGGCTTATTACGAGCCAGCCTAAGCCCCGAAGCCCTAACCGCCCTCACATTACTAATCGCAGAAAGCAACCCCAAAGACAAAAGCAAAATGATCGGGCTGGTGCTACTGCTAATAAACAAAAAATAACAACTGATGATGACTAAGAAAGAGGAAAAAAAGGGGAGGGGAGTGCCGGAATTGAGGTTTCCCGGGTTTGGTGGGGAGTGGGAGGAGAGGAGGTTTAAGGATTTATATGATTTTGGCTCTACCAATTCTCTATCTAGGAATAAGTTGAGCTATAAAACAGGTAAAATATACAATATTCATTATGGTGATATCCATACAAAGTTTAAGAGCCATTTTTATCTCTCAAATGAAAAGGTGCCATTTGTTCGTGACTCGGTAAAAGATGAAGAAATAGAGACAATTAAACTTGTTGAAGAGGGAGATATAGTCATTGCAGATGCATCGGAAGATTATAATGACATTGGTAAGGCTATCGAAATTATTTCAACGAATAACAAAAAAATTCTGTCAGGCCTTCACACTATTCTAGGAAAAAACAAGTCAGGATTGATAGCTAAAGGATTTATAGGCCACATGATGAAAAGTGAAGCAATGAGATTAAGAATAAAAAAAATAGCTCAGGGAGCAAAAGTATTAGGTTTGGCAAAAAAGTATTTATCAAAGCTTAGTTTCGATATCCCATCCCTCCCCGAACAACAAAAAATCGCCAACTTCCTCAG
>CAYMGN010000009.1:0-10338 GCA_964389995.1 uncultured Candidatus Peribacteria bacterium
CTGATGAGTTAGCTGCTTCAAGGATGTTGAGCCCCATTGGTCTTTCCATGTCCGAGGGGTCAAAAATGATAACATCTTTAGCTCTTTTTTTTGGTACATAGGTGAGAATGTCTTCTACAAGATCGCCATGGGGGTCGATCACGCAAACCCCTTCCCCATTCCATATATCTTGGCGGGCCATGTAAGACAATAGTGCAGATTTACCAGAACCGGATTTCCCGATGATGTATTGATGTCTCGAGCGGTCTTTCTTTAAAAATCTGATTTCTTTTTTTTCTCCACGATAAACATTGTGACCGAGCACTATCCCCTCTTCCGGCACATTCAACGGAGCCGGCAGTACTTTATAATCGAGCCACCTGATAATCGGTATTTTGTTGTATTTACTAGAAGGAAAATGATAGATACTTGCTAATTCTTCTTCTACAAGTAGAGATGGTTTTTCTCCAATAAAGAGAAATCTGCTGTTTAGGAGACGATGTTTAAAGTTATATTGAAAAATCCAGTCGTTGATAAAGTCTATTGGCAAAATCCTACGCGTTTGGAACCAATTGGAGGCGCTGTCTTTAAAGAGATTGAGACCGATAATCATATTGTTGCTGATTTCTTCAGCTTCTCTTTCGGTTTTTGCAGTTGCCAAGAGTCTGATAGTGACTTCAAAGCCAGATTGAGTAGCTTTTTCACCGATGTGTTTAGCTACTTCTTCCTTTGATTGGAGCATGCGGACATAGCCGGTATCACCGGAATCACCAGAGTCGACGTTCATTTTGTCGAAGCCGAGCAAAACTCCTTTGAGGACATTTAGTATCGGTCCGATAAGAGGTATTCTAAACTTACTTTTGGCTTTTTTCCCTTTGTAATAATTGTCGCCAAATTCAGTGGCTTTCTTTGTCCATTTGTCGCTGACCGGCCTCATAACTAATTGAATTACTGCCGTTTCTTCATCCTCCATTTTAGAAAAAATATTTGTGAGGTCATTGAGAGGGTCGTTTTCGATAACTTTAAATGTTTTGATGGGAAACCATGGTTCTTTTTGTGTATAAGCATAATATCCCTTGACCTTGTTTCCTTTAAATTTATGTTGGTAAGGCTCCATGTATTCGACATTGGCGTCGGGGTAGTAGGCGGTAATTTGTTTATCGATGATGTCTTTATAGTATTTAGGGGTGATCACGTAGAAGTCCACTTGCTTCTTGTGGGCTACCAGTTCAAAACTAAAGATATTGCTGTGGAGGAAGCGGGTTTTAACTATGTTCCAGAGGTTCAATTCTCTCGTTTCATGCAGATTACGAAAAAACTGAGCCATGATTGCTATTTTTTCGCGAAAGTCCTTTTCCGTTTCTTTTTCAGAGTCTTTAGGGCTGTCCTGTCTCGGAAGGGTGACTCGCATGTAGATGAGGTCTTTTGAACTTGTGGAATGGTAAAAAAGTCTGGTAAACCAAGTGCTAGCTCGCGAAAGCACAAAGAGCCCCACTAAAATAGTAACAGTCCAAATTGGATTGTTTTTGATAATTTCCCAAATGTTCTGGAGTAATTCTTCCATATTTATAATGAGGGTATCCTTTAATTATAGCAGAATAATGCTATTTTAACAAGGCTGGAAGTTCACTGATTGCTACTCTTTTTTGCTCCATGCTGTCGCGGTCTCGGATTGTAACTGAATTATCATCTAGGCTGTCAAAATCAACGGTAATGCAGTAGGGGGTACCAATTTCATCTTGGCGGCGATAGCGTTTACCGATTGCGCCAGACTGATCGTATTCGACGATGATTTCTTCTTCGAGAGTTTCTTTGATTTCGGTGGCTAGTTTTACGAGTGGTTCTTTTTTCATTAAGGGGAGGATGGCGGCTTTAACCGGTGCTATTTCTGGAGCGAAACGCATTACTACTCTAGTATCATCGTTTACTTTTTCTTCATCGTAGGCATCGATTAGAATAGTGAGTATAGTGCGGTCAAGGCCAAAAGATGGTTCGATGACATGTGGGATGTATTTTTTACCGGATTGGGGGTCGCTATATTCCATTTTTTCACTGGAATGATTGTGATGTTGAGTGAGGTCAAAACATCCGCGGTAAGCGAGCCCCATCAATTCTCCCCAGCCAAAAGGAAATTGGTACTCGACGTCAACGGTCATGTCGGAATAATGAGAAAGTTCTTCGGCCTCATGATCTCTAAATCTGAGTTTAGAGCTATCGATGCCGATTTTGACGAGCCATTCGAGGCAAGATTCCTTCCATTGATGAAAAGCCTTTTCCAGCTCTGCTTTTTCCATTGGTTCGATGAAGTATTCTATTTCCATTTGTTCAAACTCTCTGGTACGAAAGATAAAGTTGCCTGGCGTGATCTCATTTCTAAAGGCTTTTCCGATCTGGGCGATGCCAAAAGGGATTTGTTTTCTAGTGGAATTAAGAATGTTTTTAAAGTTGATGAAGATGCCTTGGGCGGTCTCTGGTCTTAAATAAGAAAGATTTGATTCGTCTTTAATAGGGCCAAGATGTGTGTCGAGCATTAAATTAAATTCTTTTGGTTCAGTCCAGTTTGCTGTCTTACTGCTTTCACACACTATTTTTCTATCTAGAAGTTCTTGGTATTGTTGGGCAGGTGTGAGGGCGTCGACATTAATATCTGGGGCGTGTTCTGCCAGTAATTTATCTAGGCGATATCTTTTCTTAGAGTCTTTGTTGTCGATCATAATGTCGTAAAACCGCTCGAGATGCCCGCTTGAAGCCCAAATTTCTTTGTTACTAATAATAGAAGAGTCCAGCCCTACAATATCTTGGCGTTTTTGGACAAAGGTTTTCCACCAATGATCACGGATATTTTTCTTTAGTTGCACACCATATGGACCATAATCCCAACTATTTGCGAGTCCACCATAAATCTCAGAGCCCGGAAAGATAAAGGCTTTTCTTTTACAGAGGGCGACTATTTTTTCCATTAGGTTGTCCATGTTTTATTGGTTAGGGCTTTCGAGAGAAATAGTTACTGGGCCATCATTTATAAGTGATACTTTCATGTCGGCGCCAAAAACTCCGGTTTGGATATTAATGCCTGTTTTTTTAAGTTTTTCAATAAATTCTTGATAAAGTTTTTCAGCTTTTGCACTAGCGGCGGATTCGCCAAAGTCTGGCCTTCTCCCCTTATTGCAGTTAGCATAGAGGGTAAATTGTGATACTACAAGTATTGCTGGATCTTTGATTTCTGTTACTGAGAGATCAAATCCTTTTTGCTCTGAATTAAAGAGGCGGAGATTGACTAACTTGTTAATCAAGTAATCTATATCTTCACTTTTATCCTCATGTGTTATTCCCAATAAGACAAGCAATCCTTGAGAAATTTGAGAATATATTTTTTGATCAACTGTGACCGAGGCTTCTTCTACTCTTTGGATCAGGAGTTTCATTGTTGGTTCTTTTTTTGCTCATTACGATTCTTCCAGTCCAAAAGTCCGTTCGATAGTACTTTAAGAAATGATTCTGCGCTGGAGTGGCTCATATTGATACGGCTCACTACTTTGATTGTAGGATTTTTACTTTGTGGTACGCGGTAAGCAACATCAATGATGCATTCATTGGGAGTAAAGTTTACTGCAAAAGCATTGGCGTAAATCCCTGCTTCCATTTCTTCAGGCACCTTGATGGTGTAGTTTGTTTGTTGATTTTGAGCTTGATTTTTATTTTGCTGTTGATCGTTGTTTTTATCCATTTTAGATCGGTTATTTTGACTATAGTTTAGAGTGTTTTTTTTCTTTCAACAACACTTTTTTGTCTGCTAATTCCTTTGTTAATCACTTTTTTCTTGCTTGGGAGAATTTTTTTTAGTCTTGGATGAACTTATTGAGATAATAGAATTAGTTAATTTCTAACTTTTATTTTATGGCCACTAGTAATGCTTGTTTTGAGCTGGAAGATATTGTTTTGGATGGCGATTCTCGACGGTTCTATGTCGGAGATCGGGAGATTTATCTCAGTAATAAGGAGTTTTCCTTATTGGAATACTTGTTAGAAAATATGGGCAGGGTAGTCAGTCGGACGGATATATTAGAATCGGTTTGGGATAGAAATATCTGTTGTAACACAAATACTGTGGATGTTCATGTGAGTAATTTGCGGAAAAAGATCAGGCCATATGTAGCGAAGGAATTAATCCATACGGTTCATTGTATTGGCTATATGTTAGAACCTTGACTTTTTACCAGAATGCTTTTTTGAGTATTGATGCAAGATTAATTAATTGCCAGAGTTTAGATGACTGTTTATAGTGAGGTTTAGTGTTATAATTTAATTCCCCCCTCCTATGAATGACGTCATTTTTGATGTTGCTAACACGGTGAAAGATCTGAATTCAGTAATCGAAAACTTACTTTTGTTGCTTTCAGACAAGGAAAAAACCGTTGTTACTAAAAGATTTTGTTTAAGTGGTAGTCGCAAATATACTTTGGAAGAGATCGGTAAAGAGTTTTCTGTTACTAGAGAAAGGGTGAGGCAAATTGAAAAAAATGCTTTACAAAAAATGAAAAGAAACGTATTTAATACTGCTTTGAGGGGGCTGCATGAATACGTAATATCTGACATTAGCAGTAATGGGGGGATGGTGAGACGTTCGCTTTTTTATAAAAATTTGTCGTCAAAACTTCCAGAAAATATCAGTTTTGATAAAAATGAGATGCATTTTGCTCTAGTCTTAAATGATGATTTAGAATGCGTTGGCAATACTATTAACTTCCATCCATATTTTAGAGAGCAGTCATTGACGGATTATGCTTTGAAGTTTGCTTCTAATCAGCTGGTTAATCAATTGCACAAATATGGTGACGCGGTTGAGGTGGAAAAAATACATAAAGATTTGGATAAAGTTTTGAAAGAAGTTGATTTTGATGAAAGACGTACTAAGTCTCTGGTTACAATCGATAAGCGTTTGGCTTTGTTGGACAATGATTTAGTAGCTCTATTGGAATGGAGGCATATTCGCCCAAGGACTTTGAGAGATAAAATTTTGTATATCTTAAAGAAGGAAGGTAAGCCATTGCATTTCACTGATATTTCAAAAAAAATTGAGGAAGAAAAATTTAGTAATCGGGCTGTAAATACTCAGGCTGTTCATAATGAGTTGATTCGATTTGAAAAATTTGTTTTGATTGGAAGAGGGATTTATGCACTTAACGACTGGGGGTACAAGAAAGGTACTGTGATGGAAGTGTTAGAAAGAATTTTGTCTGATGGTAAGGAGTATAGTGAAGCTGATTTGATCGAAAAGGTTTTAGAGCGCCGACGAGTGAAAAAAATTACCATTAAATTGGCACTGAAAAATTCTGATAAGTTTAAGAGGGTAGGGCGTAAAGTCTACAAGCTTAAGGCTTAAATTTTGAGAAATTGATCGCGATTGTTTTGGTATTCTTGTTTGCTTTTCTCCTTTTCTGAAATTATTTGTTTGATGACTTGGTTTCGAGTTGTATTGAAATTTTTGCGCTTAGCTGTTTTGAGGATCTTTTGTACGGGTTTGTTGTCTTTATCTACTGAAAGTATTTCGAGAGCTACCCTGATTGCTTTGTCGTATTTTTTTAGTTTGATGAGGGTATCGAGGTGTTGCTGTCCCTGATAGACAAATTCATTTTTTTCTTCAACTTGGGTCCCATATTGTCTTTTTTTGATAATGCTGTAGAGCTCTTTGATTCTTTCATTGTTCTTGTCTATCTTTAGTAATTTTTGAAGAAAATTATTGATGACGTCAAATTTGTCAGAAAAAATCAGATCTTTGTGTTTTTCGATTTCTTGGGCGATAAGTTTATCGCGATAGTCCTTGCTGAGTGCTTGTACGATCTGATTTCCGGGATTCTTCATTTCGAGTTCAAGCAATTCTTTTACTAGTTTATCTCCGTTTTCTTTCAATAGTTTATCTAAGACCTGCTTTTGATCTTTAAGGAAGTTTTTTTTGTCTTTTTCTAATTTTGCTTTGTATTTTTTTTGTGCTTTGGAGTAGGTTTTTATTAGTTTTTCGTTTTTAGGGGCGATTTTTAGTAGTGGTGAGAGATTTTTTAGTATTTGTTGATAGTTTTTTTCTTTCCAAAGTGGTTTTATTTTTTTAAGTTCTGTGTTTATTAGTCTATCGTTGTGACTGTTGACGTTTTTTTCGACAAAGCTTTTAAGGGCGATAAGTTTGCGATCTCTTGGGGATTTTGCTAGGAACTGATTGATCATATTTCTTGCTTCACGAAATTTTCCATCGGCGATGAGGGCTTGGATATTGGTTTCTAGATGTTTTACAAATTCGTTGGCCAAGTTTGCTATTAATTTATCTATATATTATAGCATTATTTGGCCAAAGATTGAAGTTGTTGCTGTATTTTTTCTATTTGAAGATTGAGCTCCTGAGCTTTTGCCTGCTCTTTTTCGACAACAGCGGCGGGTGCTTTTGCGAGAAATCCTTTATTACTAAGTTTTTTATTTACAATAGATAGTTGTTGTTGCTGGTTTTCGAGTTCTTTATTTAGTCTCCTGGCTTCGGCGTCCGGGTCGATCATATCTTTGAGCGGCAGAAAGATTTCGATTTTACCGATAAAGTCGGCTTTTGCTTGAGGGATTTTTTGACCTTTTTCTTTTACTTCGAGTGATTCGAGACGTGCGAGTCGCATGATGGACTCTCTTTTGCTCTCGATCACTTCTGTAAGCTCATGACCGTGAATGATTGCGTTAATCTTTTTACTGGGGGCTACTTTTAATTCGGCGCGTGTACTACGAATGCTGCTGATGATTTGATGGATATACTCCATCGCTTCCGCTTCGCTTTCGAAGATTAAGTTTTTGTTTATTTTTGGCCAGGTCTCTTTGATCAGAAGGGGCCCCGTTCCGAGGAAGCTCCAGATTTTTTCGGTAACGAAGGGTGTGAAAGGATGAAGTAATTTTAATACTGTTTTTAGCACTTCTAGAAGAACGGCAGGATTATTGAGTGGCCCCTTGGATATTTCTAGATACCAATCACAATATTGATTCCAGAAGAATTCGTAGATTTTGTTTCCGGCATCAGAAAAGTGGTATTTTTCTAAGTCTTTGTCTACTTCTTTAATTAATTTTTGTAGCTCTGTGAGGATCCATTTGTCTGCAAAGCTTTTGATCATTGATGGTTTAAACTCTTTCTTAAAATCTTCTGGTTCTAGATTGATGAGAGCGAAACGGGAGGCATTCCAGATTTTGTTGACGAAATTACGATAGCCAGCGATTTTTTCTTGATAAAGACGCATGTCATTGCCGGCACTTGAACCGATTACGAGACTGAGTCTCAAGGCATCTGCGCCGTATTTTTCGATCATTTCCAAAGGGTCGATGCAGGTTTCAGGATTGGATTTACTCATTTTTTTACCGTTGCGGTCACGGATGAGACCATGGAGGTAAACGTTTTTAAAGGGAATACATTTTTCTTCCGGCAAACCATCTTTTCTAAGGGCGTAGGTAGAAGCTAAGATCATCCTGGCAACCCAAAAGAAGAGGATATCATAGCCTGTTTCCAGTACATCTGTTGGATGAAAGTATTCCAACTCCGGTGTTTTTTTCGGCCAGCCGAGGGTAGCAAAAGT
Organism: uncultured Candidatus Peribacteria bacterium; assembly: GCA_964389995.1. GTDB lineage: Bacteria > Patescibacteriota > Gracilibacteria > UBA1369 > LOWO2-01-FULL-3 > CAYMGN01. Next base: position 7,572 of record CAYMGN010000009.1, read on the forward strand.
CCAAATTGCGGCACTAAACCAGGTGTCGAGGGTGTCAGGATCTTGGATCCATTGTCCTTCTTGCGGTTCTTCTTCTCCAAATTTAATTTCTCCGTCGATGCCAAGTAGAGTGAGATTGAGGCTGCTAGCGTCTTTTACTTGTTTAAAGGCTTTCTTTTCTTCATCACTCACTTCGTACCACATCGGTATACGGTGCCCCCACCAGATTTGTCTAGAAATACACCAATCTTTAAGGTTGTTGATCCAGTGAAAGTAAACTTTTTCAAATTTTTGCGGCATCACCTTGATCATTTTACTACGAACGGTGTCTTGTAATACTTCTTTAATACTCGATTTTTTTCCTTTCCAATCTATTACTTGTTTATTGACGTCGATGAACCACTGCTTCATGATTTGTGGCTCTATCATGCCTTTGCCACGATAATTAACGGCGATGTTGTGCTCGTAGTCTTCATCGATTTTTACTAGTAGACCTTTTTGATCAAGTCTTTCCACTATTTTTTTACGGGCGGCGTAGATGTCCAGCCCGGCAAAATCTTTGGAGGCATCTAGACGAATATTACCGTCAAAATCAATGATTTGTGGTGATTCAAGGTTGTGTTTTTGTGCTAGCTCAAAGTCAATAAGACTATGTGCTGGGGTGATGGTCATGGCACCGGTACCCATTTCCATGTCGATACATTCGTCAGCTATTACTTTGGCAGTGATTTTTCCTTCGATCCACTCAACTTCAAACTCTTTGCCAATTAAGTCTTGATAACGTTTGTCATCTGGATGAACGACGATAATTTTATCTTTAAATTTTGTTTCCGGTCTGGCGGTACCAATCACTACCGGCCCAAATTGGAAGTAGTAGAATTTGCCTTTTTTCTCGAGATATTCGATCTCGTCGTCCGCTACCGTGGTTTGCATTTTTGGGTCCCAGTTAACGATACGTCCACCACGGTAAATTAAGCCGTCTTCATACATATACTTAAAGAAGGTGTTGACCGCGTGATTCATGTCGTCTTCGAGGGTGTACTTTTCTCTTTTCCAATCACAACTTGCTCCCATCTTTTTTACTTGGTTGCGGATGGTGTCTTTGCTTTCTTCGGCAAATTGCTTGATTTCGGCGAGGAGTTTTTTTCTTCCCATTGTTTTTCTTGGCTCTTTGATGCCATCGTCTTCTAGTTTTTTTTCGACAACAGATTGAGTGGCGATGGCAGCATGATCAGTACCAGGGAGCCATAAGGCACTTTTACCTTTCATTCTTTGATGCCGAATCATGATGTCTTGGAGGGAAATAAAGGCAGCATGTCCAAGATGGAGAACTCCAGTAGCGTTTGGAGGGGGCATAGAAATTGTAAAAGCTTCCTTTTTTTCATTAACTTCCGCTTCAAAAGCGCCACTTTCTTGCCATTTCTTATAAATATTGTCTTCGTATTTGGTGGCTTCGTAAGCTTTTTCGATCTGTATTTTGTCTTTATTCATAGGTTTGAAATTTTTTTTATTTTATAGCGATAGCTTCTTAATGTAAAATTTTAGTTTCAGTCAATTGACTTACCCGTCCTTTATGAACTATAATTAATGTGGTGTAAAAGCTCTAAATGAACGAAAGAATTAATAACAGTCCGGAATCTAAATTTCAGTCCCCTACTCCCGCTCATAATGTTGAGTCAGGTGGGGATCAAGGTGTCGATGTTGGTTTTGAAGGGATTGGTAATATCAGTGAGGTTGTTCCTGAGATTAGAGAAAGTGCTGGTGAAGAGGTACGAAGTTCAGGGAGCTCTGTAAAAGATCAGTCTACTCAAAAGAAGCAAGAACCGGTGACGATTGCTCAGATTAGAGCTCAACTGTTAGAGCAAATGCCTAATGAACGTGTTGCGAGGAGGCAGATTAAAAAAGAAATCGAGGCGGAAATAAAATATTTGCAAAAGCGAGCGATGAAGATGGTAAGGTCTCCTGGAAAAATGAATTATTTTGAGATGGCCAATATGATGAAAAAAGTGAGAGAATTAAAAGGACTGCTCTCCTCTTTAGTAAAAGCTTCTTTCGAAAGTGTAAAAACCTTATGGTTGCGTTTTGTGCACGGGATTATGTAAGGTAAAAATGGATTTATCATTACAAAGTGATTGAAACGAAGACTTTAGCTGCAAAAATCAATGAACTAAAGAAAGAGAAGAATGCAATTGTTTTAGTTCATAATTATCAACGTCCTGAAATTTATGAGGTTGCTGATTTTATTGGTGATTCTTTAGGGCTTTGTCAGCAAGCGGCTAAGACTGATGCGGATATTATTGTTTTTTGTGGTGTTTTTTTTATGGCGGAGAGTGCGGCGATCTTAAATCCAAATAAAAAAGTGGTAGTGCCTTTTATCGATGCTGGGTGTGCGATGGCCGATATGGTGGATGTGCGTGGTTTGGAAAAATTGCAGAAGAAGCATCCTGATGCGGCCACTGTGTGCTATGTGAATTCAACTGCTGAGGTGAAGGCATTATGTGATATATGTTGTACTTCTTCAAATGCGGTGGATGTAGTGAATTCTTTGGATGAGGAATTGATTATTTTTGTGCCAGATCGTAATTTGGCATCATATGTGCAGTCAAAAGTTGAAGGTAAGAAGAAGATAATTAGTTGGGATGGTTATTGTCCGATGCATCATGCCGTGGATGTGGAGTATGTAAAAGAGGTCAAGGCGGAGTATCCTGAGGCCAAATTGCTTGTCCATCCTGAGTCACGGCCGGAGGTGATCGAGTTGGCTGACTATGTTTCGAGTACGAGTGGGATG
>CAYMGN010000009.1:10348-15300 GCA_964389995.1 uncultured Candidatus Peribacteria bacterium
AAAAGATGGCGGTGAGCATTTTTTTGTGCTGACAGAGTGTGGTATGACTGAACGTTTACATCGAGAGCTGCCAGGAAGGAAGTTTCACGGTCTTTGCAATATGTGTTTTGATATGAAGAAGAATGACTTGGAAGCGGTTTATGAATGTCTAAAAAATGAAACGCCGCAGGTTAGTGTTGATGCTAAAATCGCGAAAAAGGCTTTAAAGGCGTTTGACCGCATGTTTGAAATTTCTTAATCTATTTGATGTCATTGCCTCATGATACAAGTCAGTTACTTACTTTAGATAATGCTGATTATCTCTCTGAATTTGAAAGGTTTGTCATTGAAAATTTAGATTTTGATTTGGCTGGTGGTGGAGATGTAAGTACAGACCTGCTAAATATCGATAAGGAAGTTGAGGCCGAGGTGATAATAAGGTCTGAAGGTGTCATTGCTGGTTTAACAGAAGCGCTCTTCCTTTTTGAAAGGAATGATATTTCAGTGAAATCTAATTTTCAGGATGGGGATTTGATAGAGAAAGGAGATGTATTATTTGTTTTGCGGGCTAAGGTAAGTAAAATTTTAAGTTTAGAACGGACGCTATTAAATTTCTTGTCTCGGATGTCTGGTATTGCGACCCAAACAAGACGTTTAGTTGGGCTAATTGGTGACAATAAGTGTAGATTGGCGGCTACAAGAAAGACTTTATGGGGTTTGCTTGATAAGAAGGCGGTTGTTGTTGGTGGTGGTCTCCCCCATCGTTTGCGACTTTCTCAAGCGGTGATGTTTAAGGATACACATTTAAAGTTATTAAACAGGGATTTTAAAGGTTTTTTTAGTTTGCTTTTGGCACTTAAGGTTGAGGATGTGAAAAAAATGGCGTTTATCGAGTTTGAATTAGAGAATAAAAGTGATGTACTCGCTTTTGTTGAGGCCGTGCCACAGTCATTTCCTTATAAATTGGTGGCGATGTTGGATAATTTTTCGGTAAAAAGTGCTTGTGAAGCTATAAAAATCCTCAGATCTGAAATTAAGATTCCGTTTTTTATTGAAATCTCAGGCGGTATCAGCGAAGAAAATATCACTGAATATGCTCAGTGTGGAGCAGATGTCATTTCGATGGGAAAATTAACAATGAATCCGCCATATTTTGATGTCGGATTGGAGATTAAATAATGGTGGGCGAGGAGGGACTTGAACCCTCACGGCTTGCGCCACTAGTTCCTAAGACTAGCGTGTCTACCAATTCCACCACTCGCCCATCGACTTTGTTTTCCAACCTATTTTACTAGCCTACTTTTAAATTGCAAACATTTTTGACTTTTTGTGAATTTTATTTTGACTTACCTAAAAATTTCGGGTAGTCTAGATTTCTTACACAATCGTTGGTTATAAAACAAGTTTGCAAAAAATTCAAGTTTCTGGGTTGACAAGCATGTGGAGGATAGATTATATATTTAATACTGCGTAAGATTATTAGATTATAAAACTTTAATTACATGGATACTACTGTTGCTTCATCGGTGCAAAATGCAAATCTTCAAGAGATTATTGAAGAGATTTTTCTAGTACTTACCGATAAAGAAAAAGAAGTGATTATTAAACGTTTTAGTCTAGATAATAAGCCTAAGCGTACCCTTGAGAGTATTGGGCAGCAGTTTTCAGTTACGCGTGAGCGCATTCGCCAGATTGAAAAAATTGCTCTCAATAAGCTGAAGAGGACTGTACAAACTACGCGGTTAGCTAACATTAATGCTATTTCTAATGAGATCGTCCATGAACATGGTGGTCTTTTGTTAGAAAAGGAGTTAGTGAAAAATATTTTAGAAGCATTAAAGTCTGACAGTCCGGTTGATGCTCATATTGTGAAGTTGGCTTTGAGTATTAATCCTGAATTGAAGAGAGCTGAAAAGACAAATCAACGCAAAACTTATTGGGCATTAAAGGAGCTTACACGTGCGACTATTGATGATATTTTGAGCGCTGGTATGAAGACTTTGAAGAAGAAGGGAGATGTGATGACTGATGGAAAGTTGATTGTGCAGATTAGGCAAGAATTAGGTGAAAAGATGGAAGGTGTTGCTGATCCGTTGATAGTTTCTGCTCTAAAGGTTGATAAACGTTTAAAAAGAGTGGATAAGGGTTTTGGTTTGATGTCTTGGAGACATATTAATCCAAGGAGTATTCGTGATAAAGCTTATATTGTATTAAAATTAGAGAAGAAACCTCTTCACTTTGTCGATATCGCAAACAAAATTGCTGAGGCTGATTTTGATAAGAAAGAAGTTACCGTACAAGCTGTCCATAATGAATTAATTCGTTATGAGCAATTTGTATTAGTTGGACGTGGACTGTATGCGCTGAAGGAGCTTGGTTATAAAAAAGGAACAGTTGCTGATGTGATTGAGTCTTTGTTAAAGAAGAAAAGCCCGATGACAAAGCAAGAGATTATCGAAGGGGTATTGAAGCAAAGGCATGTGAAGAAAGGGACTATTTCTTTGAATCTTCAAAAGAATCCTCAATTTGTCCGTGTTGGTCGTGCTGTTTATAAGCTAGACCTTTCAAAGAAGAAGTAAATCAGATATATTGGGGGTGAACTTAACTGCTCACCTATGTCTGATAGTGTCTTTATGAAAATAATTCGTCGGGAGATACCTGCCGATATTGTTTATGAAGATGATGATGCGATTGTTTTTAAGGATCATTATCCGAAGGCTCCGACGCATTTATTGGTGGTTCCGAAAAAATTGATTCCCAGTGTGGCCGATATTACGGAAGAAGATGTGCCTTTGATGGGGCATTTGCTTTATGTGGCTAAAAAGGTTGCTGATGATCTGGGTCTCTTGGGTTATAAATTGCAGTTTAATGTTGGAAAGGATGGTGGACAGGAGGTTTTTCATGTTCATCTCCATTTGATGTCGAAATTTTCTAGTTGATATATGTCTTTTGTAAACCTTCATGGTCATTCTCACTACAGTCTCTTAGATGGATTTGGCAGTCCGCGTGATATTATTTTGCGTGCGAAGGAGTTGGGGTACCCGGCCGTGGCGCTGACAGATCATGGTGTTGTCCATGGCTTGGTGGAGTTTTATCAGGCCGGTAAGGAAGAGGGGGTGAAGCCGATTTTAGGTTGTGAGCTTTACGTGGCGAGGAGAACTCGTTTTGATAAAGAGCCTAATGTCGATAATAAGTCGTATCATTTGACGGTGCTGGCAAAAAATCTAAAAGGCTATAACAACCTCCTGAAGCTCGTTACCCAGGCTCATATTGAGGGTTTTTACTATAAGCCGAGAGTGGATTATGACTTGTTGAGAGAGAATAGTGAGGGGTTGATAGCCTTAAGTGGCTGTATGGCTGGGCATCTTTCCCGCTCAGTGATGGCTGAGGATGAGGAAGCGATTGATAAGGTGATTAATTTGCACTTGGATATTTTTGGTAAGAAAAATTATTTTTTGGAAGTGCAAGATCATCCGCACTATGAAGATCAGATGGTTTATAATGATCGTTTGAAAATTTTGGCTAAAAAGTATGATTTGCCTTTAGTGGCAACTAATGACTCTCATTATCCACGTCCGGAAGATAAAGAAGTGCATGATGTGATGATTTGTATTCAGACTGGTTCTACTCTTGATGATGAGAATAGGATGCGGTATTTGGGCGATTTTTCTTTAAGGACTACAGATGATTTGAGTAAGGCTTTTGAGGATATACCGGAGGCGATTGCAAATACAAAGAAGATTGCTGATATGTGCAATGTAGAATTGGAGTTTGGGCAGAGTTTAATACCTTCTTTTGAGACTCCTAAGGGTCAATCGGCGGAAGATTATTTACGTTTTCTTTGTACCGAGGGTTTGAAAGGGCGTTTTGAGGGGAAGGAGCCGGGTAAGGAATATTTTGAGCGTTTGGCTTTTGAGTTGAAAACTGTCCATAATATGGGGTTTGATACTTACTTTTTGATTGTCTATGATTTTGTGAAGTACGCTAAGGATGAAAAAATTATTGTGGGGCCGGGCCGTGGATCGGCTGCTGGTTCTATTATAGCTTGGACCTTAGGCATTACTGATTTGGATCCGATTAAGTATGGGCTGTTTTTTGAGCGTTTTCTCAATCCGGAACGTGTGAGTATGCCCGATATCGATATTGATTTTGCTGATAATAGGCGTGATGAAGTACTGGAGTATGTGATCGAAAAGTATGGTCGTGAGAATGTAGCGCAAATTATTACTTTTGGTACGATGGCTCCTAGAGCGGCAGTGAGGGATGTGGGTCGTGCACTTGGATATCCTTATGCGGAGGTTGATGTCTTGGCTAAATCGGTGCCACCACCGGTGCTTGGTAAGCATATTCCTCTTAATGTTTCTATTAAAGAAGACCATACCTTAAAAGAGAAATATGAAAATGATTCGCGCGCGAAGGTACTTTTGGATTATGCCAAAAAGCTTGAGGGGTCTGTGAGGCATTCTGGTACTCATGCCTGTGCTGTGATTATTTCTGACAAGTCCTTGACCAATTATACGGCGATGCAGTTTGGTTCGGGTGGACGCGGGGAAATTGTGACTCAGTTTTCGGCTGAACCACTTGAAAAAATCGGTTTGCTTAAGATGGACTTCTTGGGATTGAGGAACTTAACTGTGATTGAAACAACGCAAAAAATTGCGAAGAGAACTAAAGGTGTGGATATCGATATTGATGATATTGATTTAGAAGATGAGAAGACGTTTGAGGTCTTTCAGCGGGGTGATACTACTGGAGTGTTTCAGTTTGAATCGGGAGGTATGAGGCGTTATCTAAAGCAATTAAAACCTACCAAATTTGATGACATTGTGGCGATGGGGGCACTCTATCGTCCCGGTCCGATGGATTGGATCCCTACTTATATTGAGGGTAAGCATAATCCTGATAAGGTCAGTTATCTAGATGATTCGTTTAAGGATATTTTGAAGCTGACTTATGGTGTGGCTGTGTATCAA
>CAYMGN010000009.1:15310-25557 GCA_964389995.1 uncultured Candidatus Peribacteria bacterium
CAGATTTTACAGCTGGCGCGCGATTTTGCGGGATTTAGTTTGGGAGAAGCGGATATTTTGAGAAAGGCGGTAGGTAAAAAAATCCCTAGTTTGCTTGAAGAGCAAAGGATTAAGTTTGTGAAGGGTGCTGTGGAAAATGGGCACAAGGAGGCTTTTGCGAAGGAGGTGTTTGAAAAAGTGGTAGAACCTTTTGCTGGCTATGGCTTCAATAAGGCACATGCGGCCTGTTATGGGTTGATCGCTTATCGTACAGCTTATTTAAAGGCTCATTATCCCATTGAGTTTATGACTGCGCTTTTGTGTAGTGATGCAGCAAATACTGATCGGGTGGTCTTGGAAATCAAGGAATGTACTGAGATGGGGATCGATGTGTTGCCTCCTTCTGTAAATGAGTCCTTTTTGAATTTTACAGTGGTGGATGAGGATAAGATTAGATTTGGTTTATTAGCGATTAAGGGAGTGGGCGAAGGGCCGATTAAGGAAGTGATTAGTGCGCGAGATAAAGGTGGGAAGTTTAAGAGTATTGAGGATTTTGCTCAAAGAGTGCCATCAAAGATGCTAAATAAGAAGTTAATCCAAGCTTTGGCTTATAGTGGGGCCTTCGATGAGTTTGGTGATCGTAATCAATTAGCGGAAAATTATGAAGTTATTGCTAAGTTTGGTAAAGCTTCCCAAAAAACTGCTGCTGAAGGTCAAACTGATATTTTTGGAATGATGGATACTTCGACTGAGGATTATGCAAAATTGGAAATGATGGAGGTGCCTAAGGCCAATCGGATGCAGAGTTTAAAATGGGAAAAAGAGTATTTGGGGATGTATGTTTCTGGACATCCACTGAAGGGCTTAAGTCGTTACATTGCAAGAAAAGGGACTATGATAGCTAATATCACACCAAAGCACGTAGATAAGCCAGTAAAAATTACGGGTTTGGTGACTGAGTATCGCCCGATCATTACTAAGCGTGGCCAGAGGATGGCGATGTTTGTGGTTGAGGATTTGAGTGCAAGGCTCAATGCGGTAATATTTCCGCAGCAGATGAAAAAAATTAATGAAGATATTCGTGAAGACCAGGTTTTAAAAATTCGGGGGAAAATTTCTAATCGTCGAGATCAGTATCAGATTATTTGTGAAGAGATAAAAGTATTGTCTTTGAGGGCAATGATCGAAAACGCCAAGGAAGCACATCTCTTCAATCCGGAAGAAAAGATTGTGGGTGGATTACGGTTACTTGATGATATTCTTGCTGATCAAGATGGTTTGGATGAGGTTTATGAGATTGAAATACCTGCTGGGGCTGATCGGCAGCTGATGAATTCTCTTAAAAGCATTTTGGAAAAAAACCAGGGTGAGGTGCCGGTGGAAGTGATATTGGGTGGAAAGAAACGAGTTCGTTTGCCTTTTGGGATTGATTTAACTGAAGGATTAGAGTTAAAAGTTGATTCTTTGCTAAAATTAAAATAGACTTTTAAAAAACTTAATCATTGCTTATGTATCGCAGTCACAAGTGTAATCAATTAACTATTAAGGACGAAGGGCAAGAGGTTGTTTTGTCTGGTTGGGTACATAGACGTCGTGATCATGGAGGTGTGATTTTTATTGATTTACGTGATCGCTATGGTTTGACTCAGATTGTTTCAGATCCGGAACTGTTTACTGAAGCGCATGAGTTAATGAATGAAGTTAGAAGTGAATTTGTACTTAAAATTAAGGGCAAAGTGCGTCCTCGTCCAGAGGGGCAGGCGAACGCATCGATGGAGACAGGAGAGATTGAGGTGCTGGTGATGGAGGCGGAGATTTTAAATCGGGCGGTCACTCCCCCATTTGAGATCGATCAAGATAAAGATGTTTCTGAGGAATTGCGTTTGAAGTATCGTTATTTGGATTTACGTAAGGAAAGGTTGAAGAATAACATTGTTCTGAGACATAAGGTGATTACTGAGATTCGTAATTATTTTAGCGGTGAGGGCTTTTTAGAAATTGAGACTCCGATTTTAATTAAAGGTACTCCTGAAGGAAGTCGTGAATATATAGTTCCGTCGCGGATTTATCCTGGCAATTTTTTTGTTTTGCCGCAATCGCCTCAGCAGCTGAAGCAATTATTGATGATTGCCGGTTATGATAAGTACTTTCAGATTGCTAGGTGCTTTAGGGATGAGGATCAGCGAGGAGACAGGCAGCCGGAATTTACTCAATTGGATTTAGAGATGTCTTTTGTAGATAAGGAAGATGTGATGTCTGTTAATGAAACATTGTTAGTGCAGTTAGTAAAAAAGTTTTTGCCTGAGCGACAATTGGTGTCTGAAAAATTCCCCGTATTAACTTATGAGGAGGCGATGCGTATTTACGGCAGTGACAAGCCCGATATTAGATTTGAGCTAAAATTGAGTGATGTTAGTGAGGTGGCAAAGGGTTGTGAGTTTGGAGTTTTTGCAGGCGCGGTTGAAAAAGGTGGAGTGGTAAAATCATTACGTGTACCAGGTGGGGCGCAAATGACTCGACGTGAGATTGATCAATTAACGGATGTGGCTCAAAGATATGGTGCGAAAGGATTGGCTTATATTGTGGTAGAGGAAGGTAACTTAAAATCACCGATTGTAAAATTTTTTAAGGAGCAAGAGTTAAATAAGGTGCTTGAGATTACTGGTGCTGAAGTTGGAGATGTGATTTTCTTTACGGCTGATTATCCAGAGATTGCTTGTGAATCTTTAGGGCAAGTGCGCTTAGCTCTAGGGAAATCGATGGGACTGATTGACGAAAATAAATTGGCTTTTTGTTGGGTGATTGACTTTCCCATGTTCGAGAAAGATCGGGATAACAATAGCCTTTCGGCTATGCATCATCCTTTTACTCGACCGGTAGATGTTGAAAAACTACTTAATAATCCGGAGTCAGCCGTTGCTGAAGCTTATGATGTGGTGCTTAATGGTGTGGAAATAGGTGGTGGTTCGATCAGAATACATGAAGAAGATTTACAAAAGAAGGTTTTTGATTTTCTAGGGATTACAGAGGCGGATGCAGAGAGAAGATTTGGGCATATGTTAGAGGCATTTAAGTATGGTGCGCCTCCTCATGGTGGCATTGCTTGGGGACTGGATCGTTTGGTAATGTTATTTGCTGGTGAACCAAATATTCGTGAAGTGATTGCTTTTCCTAAGGATCAAAAGGCGAAGGATTTGATGTTGGGTGCGCCTTCCGAAGCTAGTAAGGATCAGCTTGAGGAGCTGGCTATTAAGCTCGATTTATGATAAAATGTAGGGACTGAATTTAATAGAAATATGTGGTTTTGGATTAATTTAGCTTTGTTTTTCTTCCTTCTGATAGGGGTGTTTTACGTTGTGATGCTATATGTGAGAGCAAAAGTAAATTTACATCGTACTTTTAACATGGTGTTTTTGAATATTAAAATACCAAAGAAAGATTCTAAAGATGACAAAGATACTGAGGGCGAACAGTTTGCTAGTCAGGGGGACTTTAAGGAAGTGACTTGCGGTGTGATGTCTCAGTTTTTTGAGGCGCTATATAGTATTTATGCGAAGAATTGGCATACAATGTTTACGGCCCAGGATTTTCTTTCTTTCGAATATGTTGTTTTAGATTCTCAAGTGAACTTTTTTGTAGTATGTCCTCGTGAATTAGTACCGATTATTGAGAAACAAGTGACTTCTTTTTATCCGGATTCGGTGATAGAGCAGGTCGATGATTACAATATTTTTAATCCAGATAGTGAAGTGGTTTCTACTTATTTAGTACCCGGGAAAACTTTTTCTTACCCGATAAAGACTTATGAGAGAATGAAAGTTGACCCTGTGAATGCGATTGTGAATTCACTTTCTAAAATCGGTAAAGACGAAGGGGCAGCAATTCAGATTATGTTGAGACCGATGAAAGACGGATGGCAAAAGAAGGGACGAAAGCTCGCTAATGAGATTTTTCAAAATAAGAAAAGTAGTGGATTTGCCTGGTATAATCCTTTGGCTTGGATAGCTAGCTTGTTGGAATTAATATTTAAAGGTGAGGTGAGTGCTACCCAGCAATCTGAATCTGCCGAGAAAACTACACCAGTAACTGATGAAGAAGTAAAGGCGATGGAAGAGAAGAACTCTAAGTCAGGATTTGAGGTGATTATTCGTTTGGTTTCTGCTGCTAATACGAAGCGGGAGGCGGGTGTGAATCTTTCTTCGATGGCTGGCGCTTTTAGTCAATATACTGCTTTTAATGGTAATGCTTTTGCTAATACGAAGTTGCATAGCAATCGCTCTTTAGTAACTAATTTTATTTTCCGCAATTTCAAGAAGCCTCTGGGGTCGAAAAAGATGATCTTTTCCACTGATGAATTAGCCAGTATCTATCACTTTCCCAGTACACGCTTTAATCGTTCTGCCCATATTGCTTGGCAAAACTTTAAAATTGCACCTGCTCCACCAAATATTCCTAAGGATGGATTGCTTTTAGGGCATAACATTTTCCGGGGTAAGAAGACAGAGATTATGATGAAGCGTGAAGATCGATTTAGGCATTTTTATGTGATTGGTCAGACTGGTACCGGTAAATCATCAGTATTGCAGGTGATGATTCGTCAGGATTTAAAAAATGGGGATGGTATTTGTGTGATTGATCCGCATGGTTCTTTGATTGAGGATATATTGCCTTTTATTCCACGCGAGAGGGCTGATGATGTGATTTATTTCAATCCTTCGGACATGGAGAGGCCGCTGGGGATTAACTTGCTCGAGGGAGACACTTGGGAGGAAAAAGAAAAAGTGGCTTTGGATGCGATGAATATCATGATTAAGCTTTTTAATGAAGAGGTTTTTGGCCCGCGTATCCAGGATTATTTCCGTAATGGTTGTTTGACTTTGATGTCGGATCCCGAGGGTGGGGCTTTGACTGATATTGTGAGGTTGTTTACAGATGATGATTTTGCAAAGATTAAGCGGCAACATATTACTAATCCGATTGTGGCTTCTTTTTGGGACAATCAGATGGCAAAGACGGGTGCACGTGAAAAGGCAGAGATGATTCCTTATTTTGCCGCTAAATTTGGCCAGTTTGTGACCAATACGATGATGAGGAATATCATTGGTCAGACTCAGTCGGCATTTGATTTTTCGCGAGCGATGCAGGAAAAGAAAATTTTGTTGATGAATCTTTCTAAGGGTACGGTTGGTGAAGTTAATTCCAAATTGCTAGGTTTGATTATTGTGCAGAAATTACAGATGGCGGCGCTTGATCGTGAATCGGTCTCTAAGTCTGAGCGGAGTGATTTTTTTCTCTATATCGATGAGTTCCAAAACTATATTACCGATAGTATTGAGGTGATCTTGTCTGAGGCTCGTAAATATCGCTTGGGGTTAAACTTGGCCCATCAGTATCTGGGGCAATTGGAAGATACTTCTAAGGGTGGTATGGGGTCGCGGATTAAAGATGCGATATTTGGTAACGTTGGTTCGATGATGTGCTATAAGATTGGTGCACAAGATGCTGAACACATGTCTAAGGAGATGTCTCCAGTGTTTAGTGAGCAGGACTTGATTAGTATTGATAAGTTTAAGGCGGTGATGAAGCTGTCTATCGATACTCAGCCTAGTCGGCCATTTAGTATTATTCCGGTCAATCCTTATTTGGAAGAAGGTGATAAACAAGCGGCTGAAGCCTACAAGCAGCTTTCAAGGTTAAAGTATGGTCGTGATCGTGATTTCGTAGAACGTGAAATCTTACGGAGAATCGGTGCAGCTTAGCTTTGCGAAATGATACTTTTGTGGTATAATGTGAAGATAGCTGAAATAAAAAACAAAAACAAAAAATAATAGAAAAAAATGAAGTATCCAAAACATCTGCCAAGTTATTGGCTCAATAAAATTATGAGCGTTTTAGTGCTGATAGGCATTATTGGGGCGAGCGTGTTTGCCTATATGTATTTTTATGGCGATTTGAGCGTCTTTCAAGCAAATGCTTTTGAATATGATGGTTTTAATTTGGTGCAAAAAGTTGAGCGTGCGCCTAAAATTCCTGATTATGAAGATGTTGATTTGAGTATTGATAAATTTGATAGTTATAAGGTTGAAGCACCAGAATTATCTGAAAGAGTGGTGAGGCAAGAATTAAAGCTTAGTGATAATCGCTCTTTGGTGGCTGCAGATACTGGTGATGTTGACGTTGTCAGTGGTTCTCTTTCTTACCCATATACTAAAAATTTCTTAGTTTCTGCTTACTACTCTCCCCTACCCTGTCAGTCTCGGTATGCAACCGGAAGTTATGAAGGCGATATCAGACTTAATGGTAGTGGTGTCAATGGTGCTAGTGGACAAGGTGTTTATCCGGGGATGATTGCTGCTCCTAAAAATTATGCTTTTGGTACTAAACTCAATATTGCCGGGCTTGGTGTTGGAACTGTTTGGGATAGAGGTGGTGCAATTGTGGCAAATGGGGCTGGTGGATATGATCGTCTAGATGTGTGGATGGGATACGGTGATGTTGGTTTAAATCGTGCGCTTAATTATGGTAAGCGTGTAGTAAGTGTCACTGTTTATGGGCCGGATTCTGGTTTGCCTGATAGTTTGAAGTTGGGTGGGTATTCGGAGCAAGAGAAACTCTATAGTTGTGATGAAGTTGCTGCTGAGCAAGATTTTGAGGAGCCGGACGTGAAGTCAGCCCCTGAAACTATAAATACTCCACAGGAGCCAGTTAAAAAAGTGGTGACTGCTGTTTACGGTGGTCTTGATCAAGAGTTAGGTTATGGCGCGAATGGTGAGGCTGTAAGAGAATTGCAGCAGGAGCTCAGTAATTTTAACCTTTATAAAGGTGAGATTAGTGGCCGTTACGATGATCTGACTGCCCATGCTGTTTTTAAGTTTCAGCAGGCGCATGGGATCGTTGCCAGTAAGTCAGAATTAGGTGCGGGTCATTTTGGTCCTCAAACAAGACAACAAATGGCTCAAAGGCTCAATGGTCGCGAGACTTTGGTGGCAAAATCTAGTGGTAGTAGTCATCAATATTTAGTAAAAGAGCTGGATCCAGGTATTACAGATCCAGAAGTACGTAAGTTGCAAGAATTCTTGATGGATAAGGGGTATTTTAATCATCCACATTTGACCAACTTTTTTGGTCCCGCTACTTTTGAAGCGGTGTTCGCTTATCAGCTAGATCGTGGGGTTGTGACAGGTGCTAATTCATTGGGTGCCGGTCGAGTGGGCCCAGGGACTTTGGCTCAGATTAATTCAGAGATTTAATTTTAAAGAGTCTAGAATTACGATCAAGGTAATCAATATTGATTACTAGTGTTTTTTTAGTTGGTAATTCCAGTGAGAGATTTTGTGGCCATTCGATGATGGCTATTATGTCTTTTTTTTCTAATATTTCTTTGATTTCGTTTTCGAGGAGCTGATCTTGCCCTTTTATTCTGTAGAGATCGAGATGGTATATTTCTTTTGTGTGGTGTGAAAAATAACGAATGTACTGAAAAGTGGGGCTAGCGCTTTCATTTTCTTCTATGTCGAGATTTTCTAAGATTTTTTTACTGAGATAGGTTTTTCCGGCTCCTAGTTCTCCTTGAAGCAAAATTATTCCTCCACTGGAAATTTCTTCAGCGATTTTTTTGGCTATTTGATCGGTTTTTTCTAAGGAGTTTGATTGGACCTCCATTCTTGATAATTTAATAAAATCATGTTATAATATAGACGAAAAAAATAAAAAACAAAAATGAAAAATTTCTTACACAAAAGGAGGACATATCGTATGGTTGGTTTGGGAGTGATGTGTTTGGCTTTTTCTTTTTTACTGATTACTTTTACCCAAGGGACGAAGATTTTTAAAACAAGTGTTTTGGAGGTTCCGGAGCACGCACCTTTTGATGGTACAGTCTATCCGATTCAAAAAGTACCGGATTGGGTTGGAGCTAATGTTGATAACAAAAAAGTTAATTACGGCGATCTAAAGTCTAGTCAGTTGATTGATATACCCTACTATGATCCAAGTGAGCTGAAGATTGATACTGATTCTTTAAAATGGGGAGATCCAACAGATAATGCGATTCGTAATGCTAAACTTACTTACTCGGTGCCTTATCTCGGTACTTATTTGCTTGATGGTCATGAAGGTAAGGGCTCTCATCCGGCTGTTGATATCAGAGTGCCAAAGGGTACTCCAGTTTATGCAATGGCAAATGGCGTGGTAGTAACTGCTAAAACGCAAGATACCGGTTTTGGTAATCATATTGTTGTGAAACATGTGGATGTGCCTAGCTATGAAAATAAGAATGTTAAAACTGATTACTATTCTTCTTATAGTCATATGGCGAGTTTGATTGTAAAATCTGGTGATGTCGTGAAAAAAGGGCAAAAGATTGGCTATAGTGGAGAGTCTGGTACTGCGACTACTCCGCATTTACATTTCCAAATTGATAATGCTGAGGCTCCTTGGCATCCATTTTGGCCTTTTACTTGGGCTGAGGCGTCTGATGCAGGGTTAGATTTCTTTACGGCGATTAATGCTGGGTTGGGTAAGTCTAAGGCTCAACAGACTACTATCAACCCTTTAAACTATGTCCAAGCTCATCTGGATGGAACTGTTGTTGTTTCTAACGACACTCAGGAAGTTCCAACTGAAACTAATTCTAGTCCAAAACAAAACAAAGATATTGTCGAGGATGTTGATGAAGTTGATCTCGGTGATGGTAATACTTCTTCATATGTGGCCTCTTTGAGCGATTCTGAAGCAGTTAAGAAAAGTGAGGCTCAAGTTAATAAGAACAGTGCTGAGAAGGTCGTAGAAAAAGAAGAGCCAGTCGTGGTAGCTGAACCGGATCCGGTTTTTGAGTTTGAAGTGGCTTCCAAATATTATGTAGGCGAAAATGCTAAGTTTAAGCTTTATTCAACTGGCTTTGCTGAAGAAGTAATCCTAAAATCGGATCGTGGCAATGTGACCCCAAATAATGCGATTTTAAAGTTTTGGGGGTTTGAAGATGGTGTCTTAGAAGGAAGGTTTAGAAGAATGACTCCTGGTCGCGATCGCTTAGAGATTGAATACGATGGCGAAACTTTTTATTCTGACTGGTTTGATGTAGTAGAAGATGAGCCCACTGCTCGTTTTACTGATGTGCCCGTGACTCATTCGAACTATGAAGCGATTGAGTATCTTGCAAGTGAAGGTGTGATTAATGGTTATCCTGATCAAAGCTTTAAGCCAAATCAGGTTGTGAGCCGGGTGGAAGCCTTGAAATTTATCTTGGCGGCCACAGGTAAAAATCTCAGCCGTGGAGAATTGTATTTTACTGATATTTCTGATCGCGAATGGTACTATGAGTATCTCTATACGGCCTATAACAATGAGATTGTAAATGGTTATGATGACGGAACTTTTCGTCCTGCCAATACTGTCGTGAAGGCGGAATTTTTTAAGATGCTTTATAACGCTTTAGGTTCAGGTGATTTACCTCTAGTGGCTGGCAATCCTTATAGCGATGTGCCACAAGATAGTTGGTTTGCCCCTTATGTCCAGTATGCTAAAGACTTGGGCGTAGTAGATAGAGGATTGAATAGATTTACGCCTGCTGAAAATATGACTCGTGCTGAAGTAGCCGAGGCTATGTATCGATTGATGAGGAAGTAGAGATTAGCTTGAAGGGCAAGAATTAAGACTGAGGTTGAGGTTTAGAATTGAGGGAGATTTGTTTAGCAAATCTCTGGTACCCGAGACAGGATTCGAACCTGTGACCTTCGCCTTAGAAGGGCGCTGCTCTATCCAGCTGAGCTACTCGGGCAAATTTGCTAAGAAATATTAATAGATCGGTGCTTGAGACGCAAGTTTAATTAGAGTGTGATTATTTCTTGAATCAATAAAATTTCGTAAATGAATACGAGCCCGTTATTGATAAAGTGAAAAATAATGCTGGGCCAAATTGATTTATATCTGATTGCGAGATAGTTTAGGATAAAAGCCAACAAGAGTATAGGGCCAATACTTTCTAGCTGAAAGTGGATCAGTGCAAAGGCGAAAGCTGTGATGATACTCCCCCACCATTTGCCAATATTATTCGTGAGACTTGTGAGTATGATGCCACGAAAGAAGATTTCTTCGACAAAGGGGGCGATGATGATCACAGTGATGCCGGCAATGATAAGGTCGAAGTGTGAAGTGCCAAAGAGTGGTATTAGTTTTTCTTGTGCAGAAAACCCCGGTATGTACTCGATGCCGGTGTAGAGAATGATCAGTACAATAAGAAATGCGCTAAACAGAAAGAATATGTAGCC
>CAYMGN010000010.1:0-7225 GCA_964389995.1 uncultured Candidatus Peribacteria bacterium
TGAGAATGGCAAAGAGCCCTTATTTACCAGAATTAAAGGCGCCGAAAAAACACGAGTGACCAATCGCCTCAAAAAAATCTGCCCCAATCTAGTTGTGATCAATGAAGAAAAAAAACACAACATCGTCGATATCATCAATGGTCTAGAAAAAATCAAGCGTTTCAAAAACAACTTTAAAAACTTTCTTAACTTTAACCTCTCAGCTAAAACCACCCTCCTCCTCACCAGCCTCGCCCTCATCTTCGGTCAAAAAATCCCTCTGCCAACTCTCTCCGGCAAAATCTTTATCGAGTTCTTTGCGCTTCTGCCATTGAGCCTCCTTTTGCTCTTTCAAAAAAAAGCCCCGGACAAAAATCCCAAATTAATCCTCAACATCAGTCTCAATGCTCTGCTCCTCACCGCAATTTTAGCACTGATCTATTACTGGAACCTCACTCGCCACGGCTGGCTCCTAAGCGAATCACCTCAAGACCTATACTTTATCAACAAAACTAACTCCATCCTCTTTACTGCCACTGTGCTCGCCTTGATTATCCTCACGGCATTTAAGGTCACGAAGCAAAATCTCTACAGCCTCCTCACCTACGCCCTCGTGATCCTGATACTAATCTTTGCATTTAGCAGCAACTCACTGAGAGAATTACTCAATCTAAATCGCTTAGACATCAACGAATGGAAAATGATAGGCTTAGCTTGCTTCACACTGACGATCATATGGAAATTAAGCTCCAAAAATATCTTCGCATCAAAGTAATCCCTAAAAGTCGCGAAACGAAAATCGCGGAAATAATGGAGGATGGCGACGGAGAAATAACGATCAAAATCCGCATCAAAGCCGCTCCTGAAAAAGGAAAAGCCAATAAAGAACTATTAAAATTTCTCGCCCATTACTTTGATCGCCCGGTAGAACAATTTGAAATCATCAGTGGCAAAACCGAACAATTAAAATTAATCCGCGTCCAAGATGCAGCTCTGGAATAAAAAAGTGATCCTCCCTCTACTCGAAAAACACGGCCTTTGGACCAAAAAACGCTTTGGACAAAACTTTCTACTCAACAAAAACATCCTCGACCTAATCGTGGAAACTGCTGATATTAGCGATGATGAATTAGTAATCGAAGTTGGGCCCGGAATTGGAGTACTTACTCAAGAATTAGCTCAAACCGCAAAAAAAGTGATCACTGTCGAATTAGATCGCACGCTCTTGCCGGTCTTGGACGAAACTCTTGCTCCCTATAACAACGTCGAGATAATCAACGAAGACATCCTCAAATGGCAACCGCCGGAACAAGAATACAAGGTAGTTGCAAACATCCCATACAACATCACTTCTCCCATCCTCAACCATTTTTTGCAAAGAAAACAAAGGCCAAAATCCCTTACTCTCCTAGTACAAAAAGAAGTAGCTCAAAAAATCTGCACCAACAAAATAGACAGCATCCTCGCCCTCCAAGTCCACCTCTTTGCCAGAGCAAAAATGATCCGCAAGGTCTCCGCGCAGTCTTTTTTTCCCGCGCCCAAAGTGGACTCCGCTATTATTCATTTAGAAACTAAAACCTCGGGCGAAACAGATTACCTTGATTTAGAACAGGCTTTAGTTATCCTCAAGGTGGCAAAAATGGCTTACAGCGGCAAGCGCAAAAAGCTCAGCAACACACTAAAATCATTGAACAAAGAAATCCCTGATCATCTCAAAGACCTCCGCCCGGAACATCTTAGTATTGAAAACTGGAAGGAATTGATTTGATGAGAGAGTTAAAATTTAAGTTTTCTTAATAAAAAACCTCTATAATCCCCTGGGTGGGTGGGGGTTTGGGATGGCTTTTAAAAACATTGAAAAACCCTACCCCAAAACCCTCTTCAAATCCTCCTCCATCTCCAAAACAGCCCGGCGCGCAGCTTCCGCAAAACCCACCGCACCCAAATCATCCATCCGCTCATAAGCAAAAATAATCCCACGACTACTATTAACCAACGCGCCTAATCCATCATCATTAAAACAAGGTAAGACATCCTCAGCACCACCACCTTGAGCGCCATAACCCGGCACGAGAAAAAGTGATTTCGGCATAATCTTACGTAACTTTGCCGCCTGGTCAGGATAAGTAGCGCCAACTACAGCTCCCAAAGAACTATAACCACGCTTACCAACCAAATCCTGCCCCCAACTATCTACATAATGCCCCATCAATTCAAAAATACTTTCACCACTATCCAAATGCACATCCTGAATATCACCACTACTAGGATTGGAAGTTTTAACTAAAACAAAAACCCCCTTTCCATAACGAGAAGCTTCTTCGACAAAGGGCTTTACACCGTCCCAACCGAGATAAGCATTAATCGTCAAACTATCGGCATCATAAACCGGCGTAATCACTTCCTGCTCCCCAGAAAACATCGACATCTGCCCCAAAAAAGCTCGCGCATAAGCCTGAGCAGTCGACCCAATATCATTACGCTTCACATCAGCAATCGTCAAAACACCCTTTTCCCGGGCATACTTCAAGGTTTCCTCATAAGCCCAAACGCCATCCGCACCATACATTTCATAAAAAGCCACTTGCGGCTTTACTACCGGCACTAAATCAGCCACCGCGTCGATCACCTCCTGATTAAACTCCAGAAAAATCTCCGCCACGACCTTAGTCGGTGAGCCTTTAGATTCTTTCAAATGTTTCTCCACCAAATGTTTTGGCATCTGATCTAAACGTGGATCCAATCCCACACAAATCGGATTGCCCTTAGCCTCTACCGCTTCTATCACCTGATCAGCAAAATTTTTATCCATTGTTTACAGTTACTAATTAATTTTTAAACACCATGTTTCTCTCCCCAAGCTTGAGGATCGTTTCTAAAATCCATCACCATCTCCGCCTGATCTTGAGAAATATCCCCACGCCCCACTGCCAAAGCAATCAAAGTAGAAAAATCCGTCAAAGTACTCACCTGCAAATCCGCTTCCGCAAAACTAGCCGCTGCCTTTGGAAACTGATTGGTCACTATCGCAAAAACATCGGTCACTTCGCATTGGCCTTCTTCTCTCACAGCCTCAGCACTCATGATGCTCGATCCACCAGTAGAAATCAAATCCTCCACAATCAAAACTTTTTGCCCCGGTTCCAAGGCCCCTTCGATCTGTTTACCACGGCCATGCGCCTTTTTTTGCGGACGAATATAAATCATCGGCAGATCTAAATCATAAGCAACAAAAGCCGCCCAAGGGATCGCCGCCGTCGCCGTCCCACCAATCACATCGGGCTTTAAGCCTTTTTCTTTAATCAGATCTTTAAAAGCCTCCACCACTAACTTGCGTTCTTGCGGAAAGGCAATCATCAAACGATTGTCAGAATAAATCGGCGCCTTGATCCCACTACTCAAAGTAAAAGGAGGATCGAGGCTAATCTTGACCGCACCTTTAGCAAGTAAATTTTCTGCAATTTTTTTCTGCAAATCCATAAAAAACAATTAAAAAGGTAAAAATTTCATCCCATAAAATTCCAAAGCATGATTGGTAAATTCTTGATGTTCCACCAAAAACCGGTCATTGGCTTCTCGCATTTCTGCTTTTACTTGCTCTAATTTTTCTGCATCAAAAGGACCATCATTTAACCTTTCAAACAACCCTTCATAAAACTCAATATGTGCCAAAACAAAATCCCGATAACCATCAGTGTAGTAATCCTGCAAATATTGCATCCGTACACCAACGTTTTCATCCATAATCAAGCGATCATAGCGCTCAAAAGCTTCCTCAAAAATCCCAATCTTACCCTTAATCTCCAAAACCGGCCTTTCGGCATTGTAAGTCCTAATAATCTCAAAAACCAACTCCTCAGCCCGCGTCAACTTATCTAAAGTAAAAAGCATCTGATCAAAAGAAGCTTTATTATGAGTCGATGCCGATCTCAACCTCTCAACAATATTTTGATCAAACCATCCCCAAAGCGGAGCTCGAAACAAAAAAGCAATGACCAATAAAACTAAGATCACTGCACTCCAAACAATTGTCGAATACTTCTTCATAACCAAAATATAATTGTCAAAGGCCAAAAATTCAACTATTTTAACCAAAACTCTAAAGCAAAAAGCATGGCCGAAAAAATCTTTCAGGGCAAAATCGCCAATCATGATCAAGAAACTTTCCTCGGGCAAATCGTAATCGATACTGAAAACGGTTTGATTAAAGAAGTGATCAATCTGGAAAATACAGAAAAGAAATATCAAGCCGATCGTATTTTTGCTGACAATTGCGTAATTTTTCCCGGCATGACCGACGTCCACATCCACGCCCGTGAAGATCAAACCGGCGAACAGTTATATAAAGAAGAATACGAAACCGCCGGCAACGCTGCCCTCAACGGAGGAGTCTGCTGCACTTACGCCATGCCCAACACCCCCAAACCAGTTACCACTATCGAAGACTACCGCTGGCACCGCCAAAGACTAAAAACTCTCGCCCATCCCGTCACCACCCTCAACTACGTCGGCATCGGTCCCGAAACCACGCCCATCACCGACGACCAAGGCAAAAAAGTAGCCTACAAAATGTACATGGGCCCCAGTGTCGGAGATTTATTCTTCCGTTCGGCTGAGGAAATCGACAAGGCTCTCTCCAAGTACCAAGGCGAAAACGTCAGCTTCCACGTCGAAGACTTTCTCGTTTTAGAAGAAAGTAAACAAGGCAAAACTCATCAAGAAAGAAGACCGGTAGAATGTGTAGAAGTAGCTCTCGACTATCTCCTACCAATGATCGAAAAGTACGAAATCAATGCCAAACTCTGTCACTGGTCCATCAACCACACTTCCTTCAACAAAATCCGTGCTCATCGCCAAAGAATGGCCGCCAAAAATCTCGGCTATAACACTACCATCGAAGTCTCCCCGGAACACCTCATCTTTGACTCCGATATGTGCGCAGAAAAACCGGAACTCTGGCCCTACATCCAAATGAACCCCTCCATCCAAGGAGCCGCCCACCGCAAAGCCCTAATCGCAGGACTCAAAGAAGGCTTCATCGACTACATCGCCACCGATCACGCCCCCCACACCCTCGAAGAAAAATTCAAAAACTTCGCCGCCTACCAGGACCAATATCCATCAGCCCAAACCAACGAAGAAATCTATCTCCAAATGCTAAAAGACAATCCCAAAAAATGCCGAAAAATCTCTTGCGAAAACGGAGTATCCGGAGTGCCTTGGTTAGATGTCTATGGCCTAGTTGTCGTCCACCTCCTCCATGAACATCAATTTACACTCCAGGAGCTCGCACGCTGCACCGCCTACAATCCCGGCCTCTTTATAAAAGACTATCTGGACGCGGGCTACGGCAAAGGTTTTGGCAAAATCGAAGCCGGCTACTACGGCGCTCTCACAGTGATCGACCTCGAAACCCCACTCACACTCAAACGCGAAATGATCAAAAGCAAAGCAGGTTGGTCCGCACTAGAAGGCCGCCCCTTCAAAGGCCAAGTCAAAAGCGTCATCATCCGCGGACAAGAATACTAAACCTCTACTCCCAGCACCTTGGTCAGCAGGGCCATACGCACAATCATCCCGTTACGCACTTGCTCAAAGTATTTCGCACGTGGATCCTCATCAACCTCAACTGCTATTTCCTCAATCCTCGGCAAGGGATGCATCACGATGGCATCTTCTTTAGCCTCGGACATCAATGATTTATTAAGCTCGTAAATCCCAAGATACTTCTTGCCTTCTTCCGGATTTTCAAAGCGTTCTTCCTGCACTCGCGAACTATTTATTACGTCCATCTTGGCAATATTTTCTTGGAGACTTTCGCTTTCTGTCACCTTGTGACCGAGTTTTTCCAATTCTGACTTCACGGCCGGATCCATCTTCAGCGCTGAGGGCGCAATAAACAAAAATTCCACTTCAAAATGCTTCAGCAAATCACACTGAGAACGAAAAACGCGACTATATTTCAGATCACCAATCATCCCAATCGTCAAACCATCGAGCTTGCCCTTTTCCTTCCAAATCGTATAAAGATCGAGCAAACCCTGAGAAGGATGTTGATTAGAACCATCTCCAGCGTTGAGCACCGGTACTCGCGATTTCTCCGCCAGCTTTCCCACTGCTCCGGACTCTGGATGTCTCATCACGATCACGTCCACCAATTGCGAAACCACCTGCCCAGTATCACTGAGTGTCTCCCGTTTTTTCACTGAAGAAGTAGCCATCATATCAGCATTGCTAATCACCGAACCTCCAAGCCGATTGATCGCTGCTTCAAAACTAAAACGCGTCCTCGTAGATGGTTCAAAAAAAAGCGTAGCCATCAATTTACCTTCTAAAAGATTAAGCGGAATCCCCTTATTCAACAAATCCTCAAGCTTTTGCGCCAGAGCAAACAAATCTAAAAGCGACTCTCGATCAAACTGAGCCGTTGATAAAACATGGTCACCTCTGTTGAGCATATTGAGCAGTTAAAAGATTTTCTCTAAGAAGAAAACTATCACGTTTTCCCGCAACAAGACAACCAGAGTTCACAAATTATAAAAAACCTCTTGCACCTGTCAAAAAGCTCCATTAAACTAGCTAACAATGAAAAAAGCAACACTGATCCTAAAAGACGGAACCAAGCTCAGCGGCAAAAGCTTTGGCGCTGATGTCTCCAGTTCCGGAGAATTTGTGTTTAACACCTCCATGGTCGGCTATCCCGAAAGTCTCACTGACCCCTCCTACCGCGGTCAGATTTTGGTTTTTACTTATCCGCTCATGGGCAATTACGGGGTACCGGCAGAAACGATGAGCGCGGACAAAATTGCTGAAAAATTTGAAAGCGACGCCATCCACGTCAAAGGAGTGGTCGTTTCTGAATATTCCGAAAATCACAATCACTGGGCTGCCGAAAAATCCTTTGGTGAATGGCTCAAAGAAAAAGGCATCCCCGGCATCACCGGCATCGACACCCGCGCCCTCACTCAAAAACTAAGAGACAAAGGCACAATGCTCGGCAAGATTGAAATAGAAGGAGCGGGAACAGTCGATTACTACAACCCCGACCTCGAAAACCTCGTCAGCCAAGTCTCCATCAAAAACCCTCAAGTTTACGAAAAAGGCAAAAAACGCATCATCTGCATCGACTGCGGTATGAAAAACAACATCATCAGAAATTTCTTAAAGAGAGATGTTTCAGTCGTACGTGTCCCTTGGGACTATGACTTCATCGCCGCCGGCGAAAAATTTGATGGCATCTTTATCT